>DASXPQ010000479.1:0-4006 GCA_036493575.1 Pirellulales bacterium | reverse complement strand
GGATGGAATTTACCGCGGCAGAATTACTGGAATATTTGATCGTCGAAGCCAACTCGTTGACGGCGAGCACGATGGCAGTGGTATCGTTGTGGCGCTGCACGCGTTGCTCGGTCATTTCATGCAAAAAGGCGTCGCGATCGGTGTGATGCTGAGTTCGTTCTGTTGCCAATTCGCGACGAAAGTTTTCTACGAGCTGTGGAATGGCCTTGGTGGCTGTATGCCAGGCATACCAGCCGAGGATGGCTGTGGCCGTGAGATTGCTCAATTGTGCGAACGGGGGTTCGGCGGCCAGCGCGACGATGGCTGCAGCGGCACATAACGGAGCAGGCAAGTATTTCATGGTGAGGAAGATCAGTGAGATGAAGATGTCAATGATTAAGGCAGCGCACGAAAAAAGCCCACTGCCGGAAAGCGTCCGGCGGCGGGCTCTTTGGGAGATACCTGGAACTAAATCACAGCACCGTTTGTGTGATGTGATCGTATGTACAGTATTCTAATACAATGCGTGGCCTAATTTCAAGTGGTGGAAACTGAGCTACACCAAAATGAGCGAGACGAGACAGAAAGTGGTGCAACCATGCGAGCCACTACATTGGCCGCGTTGCAGTCGATTTAGCGCTGCGGAGCGGTTTCGGAGCGTCCGGCCAAGCGTCCGGCGGAGCCACCTTCGTACGCACTGAACTCGGCCCAGACTGGAAAGTGATCAGAAACTTCCAGGGCCTGATTGAGCGTGAGGTTGAATTCACGCATGATGTCGAACACGCCGGAGTGTCCCATGTATTCCACGGTAGCAGTGCGATCAAAGATCATGTTGTCGTAGGTTTTGTTGCCACGCGTATTGGTGGGGACGCCGGAAATTACCCAACTGATGTTTGGCATTTGCTTGAACAGGCCGAATTTTTTTTCGTCGGCGTTCAGATCGCCCAAAATAATGACGTCGTCTTCACCGCGACCGTCGTTGCGGACCGCGCGGTACACTTGAGCCAAAGCATTGACTTCCGCTTCGGCTTCGTCGGGTTCGGTATGAATGTCGACCAGGGTGAAAGTAAATGCCTGATCGGGGGGCGGACCGCGGACGCGGAAAGAAGCCACCATGGGGGGCCGCTGGAACAAATTGTCGCGGTCGTTGACGGTGTAGACGGAGCTGCGATCGACTTCGATACTTTGGGTATCGAACACGACGGCATATTGTTCTTTGCTGTTGGTCCGGCCCATGCGCGGCCCGATGACGAAATCGTAATGGCGGCCGGTGGAATTAATTAGCTCGACGAACCGCGGCAGGATGTCGTCCGTGGTGGAACGAACTTCCTGAATGGCGACCAAATCGAACTTGCGAACGGTTTCCGCCAGCACTTGCATTACGTCGGGCTTATCTAATTTCGATCTGCCGAAAACCTGGATGTTGAAAGTAGCGAGCTTAACTGTGGCAGCATCGCGCGCCGGGACTGCGGCGTAGCTATCGCCGTTTGAGCCCGTGGCAGCGGATTGCGCTCGGGATCGGACAGAGATTTTGTCCAATCCGTCGATTTGAAAACGTTGCAGGAACTGATAGCCGCCGTACAAGAGGGCAGCCAGCACGATGACGGAAATTGGTCGGCGAATCATAATCTGTTCCTCAAGCCGGCAAAACAATCCACGCAGTCGCGAAGCGAACGTGGCGCACGGACTCAGCGTGAGCACGATTCGTCAATTTGAGCGGGTTGGAAAGATAACCGGACCGCGCCAATTGCTCCAGATCAGTTGAGCTAGCGGCGAGCTTCGCGGACCAGATGGCCAATTTCTGGCAGAATGAGCTTTTCCATGGCCAGCCGAACGGCGGCGGTGGAGCCGGGCATTGCTAGCACCACGGTACGCTGGATTAAGCCGCCGATGGCGCGGCTTAACATGGCGGCGGCGCCGATTTCCGGATAGCTGAGCATCCGAAACAGTTCGCCGAAGCCGGGCAAAGTTTTTGTGAGAAGCGGGCTGAGCGTTTCGAAGGTTTGGTCGCGGCTGCCAACGCCGGTGCCGCCTGTTAACAATATGGTATCCAAATTTGGAAGTTCCTGCAGCCGGGAGATGGTATCGCGAATGCGCTGAGGTTCGTCGGGAACAATTTCCCAGGCGAGCACTACATGGCCGTTTTGCTTTAAAAGGTCGGCAATGGTGCGGCCGCTGGTGTCGTTATCGACGGTGCGAGTATCACTGATGGTGATTACCGCGGCGTGAACCTGGTCCGGCGATTGTGCTCGATGTTCTTGAACGGACATTGTGTGATTGTGTGATAATAAAAAGGTAAGGTTTTTTGTGAGCCTGAGGGTGCGATTTTAGAATTGATCGATGTAAATCCGGGAATTGCACGCCAGTTAGCCGAGCGAGTTACCAGGGATTATACTTAATGGTGGCCCAATTCTGAACTAAAGCAAAGTGATTTCCTCAATGCGGGTTACTCTGGAACAGCCTATGCGTGCTCAGCTGCAAGCTGTAGTTATTGGAGTTGCCGCAGTTTTACCGACTGTCTTCTGCGCATGCGCCTATGCAGATGTCTACCTGCTTGCCAGTGGGGGCCAGGTTTGTGGCGAGCTGACCAATCGCGACGAAACGCCACGGCAGAAGTTTGTGATTCGCACGGTAGATGGCGCGACCATTACGCTGGAGCGGTCGCAAGTGAAGCAAATTGTTTCGCAATCGCCGGCGGAATTGGAATACGAAAAAATTCGCCCGACGTTTGCCGATACCTCGGAGGATCAATTGCGACTGGCTGATTGGTGCCGAGAAAAAAACCTCATGCGCGGCAGACAGACGGCACTGGAAAGAGTGATTGAACTTGACCCAGAAAATAAGCCGGCTCACATGGGCTTGGGATACACGCAAATTGACGGTCGCTGGATTCAGCCGGATCAATTGATGCAGGAGCGCGGATATGTGCGATACAAAGGAAGTTGGATGTTGCCGCAGGAAGTGGAATTGGCGGAACAGCGGCGCAAGAACGATTTAGCGGAGAAGCAATGGTACGCCAGTCTGAAACGTTGGCGCGGGTGGCTGGATGATCCGGGCAGGGCGGAACAGGTGCGTAATGAACTAGGGAAGATCGATGATCCGTTGGCGGTGCCGGCGCTGGTGCAAGCGCTGGAGTTGGATCAGCGACGGGAGATGCGTGTGTGGTGTATTCAAGCACTTGGCAGGATCGGCGGTCCGGATGCCGTAAAGGCCATTGTAGACCACTCCTTGGATGACCTGGATGAAGAAACTCGCTTGACTTGCTTTGATGAACTTGGCGGCAAGACGTTGCCGATTGCCGGCCCCATGTACGTGGCCGCTTTAAAGAACAAGGACAACGCGCATGTTAATCGGGCGGGATATGCGTTAGGGAAACTCGGCGATAAATCGGCAATTCTGCCGTTGATCGAAGCACTCATCACCACGCATAAGTTCACGGTGATCGAGGGGTCTGGTAATCCCAATCAAATGAGCGCAGGATTTTCGCCTGGCGGAGTGGGTGGGGGCGGGATGAGCCCGGGCGGAATGACTGTGGGGGGCTCCAAGACTGTGAGTGTTAAACGCGAACTGAGCAATCAGCAAGTGCTAGACTCGCTGGCGACATTGACCGGAGTTAATCTCGGGTTCGATCAAAAGGCATGGAGAAACTGGTACGCTTCGCAAAAAAAGCCAGCGGCCGTCGATACCCGACGTGATTGAAGCCGGGCTTGCGAACTACTTCAGTGCAGAGGGACTGACGCCCACGTCGACAATGCTACAGGCTTGGATAACGTTCAAGCCCAGAGCAAGTGCCTTTTCGACAACCTCAGGGCTGTCGCTGCCAGGATTGAGCCATAGTTCGCCGCAGCCACGGGCGGCGACTTCATCGAGAGCCGACAATCCGATGGCGGGCGGCAGGTAGATGCTAACTCGATCGAGTTTTCCTGGCGGCACTTCGGCTAAAGAGCGGTATGCTTTGAGCCCTTCGATTTCGCCTCCCTTAGGGTTTACGGGATACACGGTGTAACCGCTCTGGCTGTGCGCGCGG
>DASXPQ010000478.1:0-3895 GCA_036493575.1 Pirellulales bacterium | reverse complement strand
TCCCAACACCCGGCCGATCCTTATGGTTTCTCCGTGAACTGGTACGTAAGCGCCAAGCCGATGTTTTCGATCATGCAGAATCCCCCTCTAAACGCCTATTACATGGCCCTGGCCGCGAAGTTTCTCGGTTGGAGTGAGCTGGCCATGCATGGCGCTTTCCTTGTTCCCGCGGTTGCGGCCGTTCTCGGAACGTTTTTTCTGGCGCAGCGCCTGTCCGGTTCACCGTTACTTGGCGCGCTCCTTATGCTTTTCACACCCGTCTTCCTCATTTCGGCAACGACCGTAATGTGCGACGTCTGGTTGCTTGCCTTATGGGTATGGTCGGTTGATTGCTGGCTGCGTGGCCTCGAGCGTCATAACCGCTGGCTTCTTCTCCTAGCTTCCCTCATTGTCGCCGCCGCCGCGCTAACAAAATACTTCGGGGTCAGTCTCGTTCCTCTCCTTGCCTTTTACACTGTGGCCCGGGAGCGCCGCCTCACCAGCCGACTCCTGTTTCTTCTCATCCCTATCGCAATCATCGGCATCTATGAAGCGATTGCGAAAGCAAAATACGGCCAGGGTCTTTTTACCAACGCAATGATCTATCCCTGGCAAGGACCCGTCAAAGCGGGCAAGCAATTGTCGGGGCAATTTCTTACCGGGCTTTCGTTCACCGGCGGTTGCCTGTTTCCCGCTTTATTCTATGGCGCCTTCCTTAAATCACGGAAGGTTTTTATTGGCGGAATCGCAATCTTCTGCGCCCTTCTCCCATTATTCTATCTCTGGGTAGGGCGCGGACTAACTTCGAGGACTGACGTCATCGCGGTCACGGTCGAAGGAGCTTTGTTCGCGACCATAGGAATTGGGATTCTCGCGCTGGCCGTAGCCGATCTCATCCACCAAAAAACGGCGGATTCGCTTCTGCTCAGTCTCTGGGTGTTAGGCACATTCTTTTTTGCTACAATGATGAACTGGTCCATCACCGCGCGAACGATTCTGCCGATGGCGCCAGCGGTGGTAATTCTCTTAATCAGGCAAAGCTCCGCAGCTGTAGCTGCCGCCGTCAGCGGCGGGAGAGGTTTGTCAATTCTGCCGCTGAGGACAGCGGCAGCTACATGGTGGCCGCTTCTACCGGCTGCACTTGTTTCCCTGCTAGTTACAGCGGCAGATTACAAACTGGCCAACACCGCGCGCTTCGCCTCCAAGTCCTTTCAAAATCGATTCCGGGACGAGCCGGGTGCGGTGTGGTTCGAAGGGCATTGGGGCTTCCAATATTATATGGAACATTGGAAGGCGAAGCCATTGGACCGCTCTGAGCGCAGGATCATTTCGGGGGACGTGCTTATCGTTCCATTAAGTAACTCGAATGTCAGTCCGACTCCGCCGGTCCCAACGACTAGTCCTCCCGAACAGGTTAATTACCCTCAGTCTGTCCTGGCAACGATGAGTCCAGGAATGCGTGCGGGATTTTATTCAAGCAAATGGGGCTCTTTACCTTGGATATTTTCGCGTATCCCGCCGGAGCAATATCTCATTTTTCGCGTCAAGTAGCCGAGAGCTTTTCGCCTTCTGTAGAGGCAGCCGTGCCGGCTGCAAAAAAGGCCACAGAATTGTACGCGACACGCGCCACTACAGAGCCAAACCAGGAATTGTTTCGTTTAGGCAGCCGGCGGCGATGCGTCGGCGAAGATTGGCGCGGCGGTGATATCGGAAGCGTCGAAGCTGAAGCCGTGATTCCCTTTTTGTAGCGATTTTAACAGGAGTGCGACTTGCTGGGCCGTGCCGGTAGAATAGAAACGAACCAGTCCAACCGTCGTCCGCGGGCCAAAGACGGTGATCATGATCGTTTCTTCGTCGACCGAGTTCATAAAAATGTGGCTGCCGTTACCCTGGTGATAAAGAGCATTGAATTCCACTTCCCCGATTCGCCGCGCCAGTTCACGCGTCGCAGCAAAAGACCCGGCCGCAAGCGCGGCGATGATGGTCACGTCCATCACTGTCATATCGCCGTATTGCGAAATGACATTGCCGCCACGGTCGATCACGACCGTCAACTCAGCCTCCGCCTTTTTTAAGAAGTCGGCCAGCACGCCATCGAGCGTTGCCACGTCCTCGATGGTAAGGACAGGAATGGCGTTCATGCGACGCTTCGCTGCTGCTCGGGTACAACGTGTTGCTGTCCTGGCTTGGCGGCTCCCGGCGCGGCGGAGCGGCCGGCGTCACTCTGCTTACTAAACTTGTGCAGCAAAATCTGCGAAACGGCGTTCAGGGTGGCGAAAACATTTTGCCCCGTACTGGAGACGACCTCGAAGCTTTGCACCCGCTTCTTCCGGTTGTTCAGGACGTAATCGAGATAATTGACCGGCGCGATATTTTGCAGGTCGCGTTTGTTGTATTGCAAAACGTAGGGGACATCGTCGAGCGACATGTTTTGCTTGGCCAGGTTGTCCTCGAGATTTTTGAAACTCTCAACGTTTTCCTCCATTTTTTCCCACTGCGAATCGGCTACGAAAACCATCCCATCGACGCTGCGCAGGACGAGCTGGCGGGTGGCGTTGTAAATTACCTGACCGGGGACGGTATAGAGCTGGAATTTGGTGACGAAGCCCTTGATAACCAGAGCGTTGAGCGGAAGAAAGTCGAAGAACAGGGTGCGATCGGCTGCGGTAGCGAGCGAAACGAGGTCGCCGCGATTTTGCGGATTAATCCGCTGATGGATGTAGCCGAGGTTGGTGGTTTTGCCGCACAGGGCCGGACCGTAATAAACAATCTTAAACTGAATCTCACGGCTGGCGTAATTAATGATCGACATGAGGAGTCTCCACTTTGGGATAGGTTCGCGAAAGTTCCTGTGTGATGCGGCTGAGTTCGCGCCGGCTCTCCGCACTCAATTCAACGCCGTTGTGCACCGCGGTCAGGCAAAGATCGCCGGCACCAAAGAATGTCACGGGCGACTTTTCACCGTGGACCGTCATGGACCTAAGGGGGCCTAGATGGGTCTCACACATATGTTTTTGCAGTTTCTGGAGCATCGTCGGTGCCACCGCGCTCAACCCTTCCATATGCATTTCGTCCGGGATGTTTCCGGCGATGATCAAGCCATCTGCGAAGATCACGCTACAGGAGGCAACGCCGGGAAGGGCACAGGCTAGTGCGATCGCGGCCTTGGCATCAAATTTCGGAGCTCCTTCGGCCGGCCTGGCAGTTTCCCACTTTGCGGCCGGACCGATCGCGACGCGGAAAGCATCGACCGGAGCCGAGAGTTCAACTTTCGCAGCTTCGATCTTGGGCGCGGCGACTTTGGGAACCTGAAGTTCTGGAGCTCTTACTTTAGGGACTTCGGCTGCCGCTGCTTTGGGGAGTTCTATTTTGGGAGTCTCAGCCTTGGGCACTTCCGCCTTTGATGAAGCGGCAGCGCTTGGGAGCGCTGTTTTCCGACCTTGGGCAAAACGTTCCGCGTCTTCCTTTGCCTTCGCCGAAAACGGCGTCTCGAAAGTTTCATCGTGGGTGGTGACTTCCTGGTCCTCTCGCATGCGAAGAGAGTCTCCAGGCAGATTCGCCAGGACATCGGGCAGCGAAAGCTGCACCGGGGCTTCTACGACATCAGGCAGAAACAGACCGCGGTACTGCTCCGGTAGCGCTGTGTGAAAGTCTTTCGGCGGAACCGTCACTTTTCCAGTCGCCAGTTGCGGCGCGATTAACCCCATACGAAACGAAATCTTCGCGTCGGCCGGAACCGAAGCGATGTCGCCGGCAATCTGCATCGGCGGGAGATTCGCCAGGATTGGGCACAACGGAAGCACGACCATCGGTTCCTGCGTTGGCTCAACTGATGTTGCGGCAACCGGCACAACCTTTGGCGTCTCTTGAACCGGGGCGGAGGTTGTCGGCGGTGCGGGAGCCGGCGTTTGCGCCG
>DASXPQ010000477.1:0-1772 GCA_036493575.1 Pirellulales bacterium | reverse complement strand
ATTTGGCTTGGCAGGAAGGTGCCGACGCGGTGGAGGGCGATTTTCGGCTGACTCGCGACGGCCAAATCGTCTGCGTTCACGACGCTTCACTGAAGCGGACCACAGGAATCGATCGCCGTGTTAATGAATGCTCACTCGCAGAACTTCGCGCCTTTGATGCCGGTTCCTGGAAAGGGCCGCAATTCGCCGGAGAGCGAATTCCCACATTCGACGAACTCCTCGATACCCTTCCCGCTGGCAAGCGATTTTATGTTGAAGTTAAGAGCGGTCCGGAAATTGTCGAACCATTATGGGAAGTAATCGCCAAGCATGATTTGCCGCCGGAGCAACTTGTACTCATCAGCCTGCAGTTGCCGGTTGTGACTGCAATTAAAGAAGCGATTCCGAGTTGTCCCGCTTACTGGGTCGTAGAATTCAAACGTGCCGAAACGGGGCAGTGGCAGCCCAATGCGCGCGACATCATTGGCACAGCTGAGCGTGCCGGCCTGGATGGAGTTGACCTGATGGCAACGGGGCCAATCGACGCCCCGCTGGTCAAACGCATCAAAGCGGCCAATCTTGGCTTGTGCGTCTGGACTGTGGATGACCCAGACCGAGCCCGCCGGCTTATCGATCTGGGCGTACAGCGCATCACCACCAATCGACCGGGCTGGCTTCGCGAGCAGTTAACGGCATAAACTGCTGTAACTGTGGCAACACAAAATCCAAGCCGGTTTCTCATCTCACGACTCTAGCCCTTCGCCGCCTCCGCACCCATGCCCAACCCGGTTCTCATTCTCGGCGCTGGAATCAATGGCGCGGCGCTGGCTCGCGAATTGGCGCTTAATGGCCTGGGTGTCGTAGTGGTTGATGTGCGCGATCTGGCCGCCGGGGCCACGTCGTACAGTTCCCGGCTCATCCACGGGGGTTTGCGCTATTTGGAATATGGCGATTTTGCGCTGGTGCGTGAATCGCTCGGCGAGCGCACTCGTCTGCTGCGATTGGCGCCGCAATTTGTCCATCCGCTGCGCTTGTTCATTCCGGTGCAGAACCGTTTTGGCGGATTGATGTCGGCGGCCCGACGATTTCTTGGTTTAAAAGATCGCCCGCATCCGGGCCGAGTATTGCATCGCGGCCTGTGGACCGTGCGCTTTGGTTTGTGGCTGTACGATAATTATGCCCGCGATCCGACGCTGCCCAAACACCAGTCGCACCGGGCCACCGATGCCGACGTCGTCCACGTCGACCCGGCCGCCTATCGCTGGGTCTGTTCCTTTTCCGACGCGCAAGTAGTATTCCCGGAGCGCTTCACTCTAGCGCTGCTGGATGATGCTCGACAAGTTGCCGCTGCGCAAGGCGCCGAATTTCGCGTGCTTACCTATCACGAAGCTACTCTCTCCGGGAGCACTGTATCAATCCGCCGTCTGGCCGACGGGCAAGTCGTCGATCAATTGCAACCCTCGGTCATCGTCAACGCCACCGGCGCCTGGGTCGATCACACTTTGCAAGCACTCGGCGTGCCGTCCAAGCGCTTGATGGGCGGTACCAAGGGAAGTCATTTCATCACCAGTAATCCGCGCTTGCAGGAACGGCTCGCCGGCCGCGCGGTTTACACCGAAGCCGGCGACGGCCGGCCGATTTTCATTCTTTCATTCCAATTGCCGTTCACCACCGCCACACTGGTCGGCACCACGGACGAACCCTTTCAAGCCGACCCATCCACAGCCGTGGCGACAGAAGGCGAACTTGAATATCTAGTCGCAGCAGTAAACGAAGTGTTCCCCGACTTAAAG
>DASXPQ010000476.1:0-4041 GCA_036493575.1 Pirellulales bacterium | reverse complement strand
GGCAGGGTGGTCACTGTTGGGGTTGGGTACCGCGGATCGGTGCCGTAAATGGACCAGCGGCGGGCAGGTCCGGCATCGCGCTGATCGATTGAATGCGTAGCGCCGTAGTCCATTGGTGATCCGCCGCCGGCATCGCTGACGAAGGCCGTGCCAGAGGCGGGTACTACTGAACTGGCATCACTGGGATTCCGATAGTCGATGGTTTGGACTTGCGAAGAAGTATCGCGAGGAATTTTTTCGGCAGGATTTTTTTCAGCGGCGGCTGCTGCAAGTGAAGGAGGAGCGTATCGCGTGTCGCCAGCGAAGGTGACGTTGAAAGTTTCCTTGTCGGCGGCCAGTACGATTGGCGCTTTGGAACTTGATTGACCCATGGGCGACGTGAGTCGGCAGGAGCAGAATGCCAGGCAGCAGATGGCTGTCAGGGTTGCTGTCAGGTTTGTTGGTCGATGATGTCTTAGCACACGGCGCATGTTGTTTCTAATTACGGAACGTCCGCTCCAAGTGTCGATTGGTCGGCTGGTTGATTTGAAGTTGGCTGTTTCAAATCGGTTCGCGACTCCTGCGGCGGCGAAGCTGGTTGCTTAGCAAAGCAGAGCAGGGGAGGGGAGTGGTACATGAACTCCGCCCCTGGATTGGATACATCTTCTGGCGTGCGGCCGCCGATGCGGACGATGGCCATGGGTCGGCCAAGCCGATCGGCCATGACGAGCGGATCCTCTTTCGGGCTGGCCTCGAGCGTGAGCTGTGATTTTGGGTCTTCTTCCCGGGCATAAGCGGCGCGAGGGTTTTCCAAGTAGATAATGCGTGTGATAAATTTGCCTTCCATCGCCGCGACCAAGTCGTTCTGTGTGAGTTCAATCGGAACGGGAAATCGCAGCTCTTCGCCCATTGGCGGATATAAGCGATTGATGACTTCAATGGTGGGATAGACTTCGTCCCCTTCGTGATGCGGAATGTTGGTCACACGGAGGCGGTATACCGGCCCGATTAACATTGCCGTTTTTAGCGGGGCCGGCCGGAGCTGGGTGAATTGATCTTCTACCGCTACGGAAATTGCTGCTCCGGCCGGGGCGCGAATTTCAAGCGGCTGGAAATAACCTGGCAGAGGGCCGCCCCGTTGTAGTTGGGCGGCGCCAATTGCTCCGGGGACGAGGATGCCTTCATGCAAAAAATGCACGGGCGGATCGGCCCAGGCTGTGGCAGCGAACAACAAACATGCGGCGCCGCACAGTAGCCAGGTGTTTAACAATCGTAGCGCTTGAATTGAACTCATCGCCACTTCCTGAGTTACCGACTGGAAGAACCTGCTGTAAAAATAAGCCCAGGGGTTTGTGGCCCCTGGGCTTAAGCCCCTCGACTCTCTAACGAACTGCTTTGCACCGGGCAGCCGTTGTATTGTCAAATTCCTACGTTTGCGAAATCAGTTTCCTGGTGGGCATCCGTCCGCACCGCAACCGCCACCGGCGCCGGGCACCACTTGGTGGGCCACGTCGCACGGTTGGTTGAATTCCACCGGCGGCACCATGCTGCTTTCGACAATTTTCACGTGATCGACCGGCTTGGGATAACTCATGCCGGGGATTTGCGCGACCTTGATATGGAATGCTTCGGTCGGCGGCGGAATGTGCATGTGCGTTTCGTTGGTAATGACATGCCGCTTCAAACCGGCCGGCACACCGAGCGGAATATGCGGCGGGCCAGGCAAGCCGATGGGCGTGCCACAATAGGGCATGCCGTATTCGGGGATATCCATCCCGGCGACAAACTGCGGCGGCGGCATGGTTGGCTGGCCAACTTCGGCGGCGATGGATTCCCGCGGATGATGCTTCGGAAGGGGTCCCCAATAACCCGCTTGCACGACATCGCCTTCAGGGCCTGATCCACCACCGGATTGCAAATCTTTATTACCCAGGCGAATGATCGCGAGGATTGATCCGCGGCGGTCGGCTTCGACAATTGGATCGACGCCAGGATCAAGTCGTGTGCTGACCAGCGTTTCGACGCCAGCGAGGGCCAGTTCCTGGTACTGCGGATCGGGTAGATAAATCACTTTCGTTACAAAGTTGCCCGAGAGGACTTGTTTGAAGTCGTCGTCGGTCAACTGGAACGGAATAAAGTTGTGAGCGATGAACGCTTCAGTGCGCGGCAACGTTGGTGCCACTTCCAAAGTTGGATATAGTTCCACACCGGGGTAGCCCGGGATGTCGGTTAGCTTCAGACGATAAATGGCAGCTTGCGGAAAGTTGAAGCGTCCGGGGACGATGAGCGGCTCGGAATCGAACATGCCGTGGCTGGCGACATCCCAATGGACGTGCATGCCATCTGGGGCGGTAAAGCCAATTTGCGATGTCGGGGCGGGCATCATGGGGTAGGGACCGCACGGAACTAATCCGCCGGGCATGCCACAGCCGCCTCCACCCATGCCGCCGGGTCCAACCATTCCGCCCGGACCACCGGTGTGGTAACCGGCGAGCATTACGCCGGGACCTGGGCCATCGACGCCTGGGCCTGGATGCATGAGCATTTGGGCAGGCGGCAACACGTTGGTGCGCGGTTCAAACACCGGTTGAATTTTCGCCAGATGATCTAGCGGTGAATTCGCCGGAATAGCGCAACCGGCGCAAAAAAGGGCCGTCAACAGGGCGGTCCCGAAAATTGTCCGAAGCTTCATGATTCCCCCCTAAACCAATCAAAATACGCGAACTTGGAATCCAACAGTGGCATTGGGTCAAGCGTTTGGTACGGCATACAATGCCGCGTTGCGCCAGAGTGCCATCGCGGAAAACAGGTCTCCGTGTGGTAATCGTCGGACCGGCGCAATAGGTTTCTTTGGCAAATTCCGCATATCCGGCACATGAAGGTTATTTTTCCTAGCTTCGCCTGGTTCGCGCTAGCAGTCGCCATGGCGTCTGGCCAGAGCAATCAACCTCCGCCAGGGATGTCGATTGCTCCGCAGAATGTGCAGGTGAGCCCAGCGGAGATTGGTTCGAATCCCTTGGCGCCGCCTGCTAGCGCCGTAAACGCCGCTAGCACGACCAATGCGCAAAGCAGCGGTAACAATTCCGCACCGGCCAGTTTAGCGCCGCCCAACGGAGCGACATCGAACGGCGCGGAATTGTTTATTGGGCGCGTTGCTGACGCTGCTGGGCAGTGGCGCTCCGTGCAAGCCCGCATTCGCTACCACGCCAATTTGTTTGGGCAGCAAACGGTGGGCGCCGGCATTTACTTGCAGCAAGGCGTGGGAACGGAGCGGCAGTTTCGCCTGGAATTAAAAACCGCAGTTGGCGATCAACTGCTGACGCTGCAGCAGGTTTGCGATGGAAGATATTTGTGGCAGTATCGCGACTCCCTAAATAAAACGAATCCGGCCAAAGTGGACGCCGGCGATCGGCCGTCGATCACGCGAATTGATTTGGCGAAGGTGCGGCAAACACTGCAGGATAGCGAACATCCACCCAGCCTAGATGCAATTGGTCAAATGGCAGTCGGTGGACTGCCGAAACTGTTGGATGGCTTGCAGCACTGCTTCCGCTTCAGTCGAGTGGAAGGGGGGCAACTGGATACCATGCCGGTATGGATTGCGGCCGGGTCGTGGTTGCCGGACGCGATTGCGCCGGTTGCAAAAGAGTTGGCTGAACAGGCGGCGCGTGAACAGCCGCTTAACTTAAAATTGCTGCCAGCGCGATTGCCCGAGCAGGTTTGGTTGTACGTAGGGCAGGACGATTTTTTTCCGTACCGAATTGAATTCCGGCGCCGCGCCGGCGTGCAGGGCAGGGGGGTTATGGGAGCGCAAGAAGAAATGCTGCCGATTGTCACGGTTGAATTCTATGAGGTGCGGTTGAATGTGCCGATCAATCCGCGTGAATTCGATTATCAGCCTGGCAGTGCTGATATTATCGATGCAACGGCCAGTTTCCTGAAAGAGCAGAAGGGTAAGTGATTGGAAGGGGCAAGAGATGAAGGGGCTGATTGCCGATCGTCCCTTATGTTTTCTCTCTCGCAGTCGCCAGGCGCGCCGCTACTTTGATTGCCTCGACCATG
>DASXPQ010000475.1:0-3893 GCA_036493575.1 Pirellulales bacterium | reverse complement strand
ATCAACTACAGTTTACCCGGATTCGGCCACCATTTCAAAACCTGGGCTGCAATTAGTACCCCCTAAATGATAAGGGGCATGCTTTTGACGTCCGCTCCATCAGGGGGGCAATCCTCTAGCGTGAAATTGGTTACCTGCAATGCCTGCGCGACACAGATAATTAGTCACACGATTCGATACATCGTCATTTTGTGTCAACCCCATAGTTTACTGCCGCGCCAGAAGTTATCATCATGATCTAATCAAATTTTCCCTTCTCGCACCGCCTTTTCCATTGGTCGAGTTGTATGCACCCGCCGCAATCGCTGGAAACGCCTGTTGATCCGCATGATGCCCCACCACCAATAGAAGTTTACAAACCAACTCCATTAAGCTGGCGGCTAGGAATTGCCGCTGCGATTGCAGCGATCGCTGTCGCTGCGTTTGCCTTTAGAGACATAATTACCGTCCGCGGCCAAGCCGTTGCCGGTGTAATTTTCTTCTTCGGTATTGTCGCCGTGTTCTCGGCAAATTTGCGAGCCGTTAACTGGCAAACGATTTTTTGGGGAATCGCTCTACAGGCAGTATTGGCGGTGCTTGTCCTAAAAGTGGGACTAGTCCACCAAGCGATTGAAGGAATGGGTTGGATCGTCCAACGCCTTCTGGATTTTGTACAGGCCGGTTCAAAGTTTGTCTTCGGCAACTTATACGATCCGCGGCCACCGGAGGCGGGCGGCACTTGGTCGCGGCTCTTTCCCACAGGCTATGCGTTTCAATTTGCGTTCGTTGCCCTGCCGCCAATTCTTTTCTTCTCGGCGATGTTCACAGTCTTATATCACTTTGGCATCTTACAGCGCCTCGTAAAGTTATTTGCCAAAGTCATGTTGTATTTGATGCGCACCAGCGGTGCAGAAACGCTGTCGGTGGCGGCCAACGTTTTCATGGGCCAGACCGAAGCACCGCTAATCGTCCGTCCTTATGTGCCGCGGATGACCAATTCCGAGTTGTTTGTGCTGATGGCCAGCGGCATGGCGCACATTTCTGGCGGTTTGATGGCTGTCTATATCAGCTATGGTGCTAATCCCGTGGCGGTCATCACCACCTGTGTAATGGCCTGCCCCTGCAGTCTGTATTTGTCCAAGCTGTTTCTACCCGAAGTCAGCAAGCCCGAAACAGGCGGCCAATCGCAAACGGCCAAAATGGACAAATCCCCCTACGTCAACTCCGTCGATGCCTGTGCGGCGGGCACATCGGACGGTTTAAGTTTGGCATTGAACGTAGCCGCCATGTTGATTGTTTTCATTGCTTTCGTCGCTATGTTCGACGCGATTTTGGCGAGCATCCGTCCACTGCTCATTTGGATACATGTGTTCACTCCGGAAACTGCTCCGGTATGGATGACCGACCTATCGCTCAGCAAAGTATTCGGTTGGATTTTTTCTCCCGTCGCTTTTCTCATGGGCGTGGTGTGGCAAGACGCCAGTCGTGTGGGCAGTTTGTTGGGCACTAAGTTGGCAATCAATGAGCATGTTGCGTTTTTGCAGATGAAGTCGATGCTGCCGACAACCGATTCTGTGACCGGCGCAGTCACCACGGCCGGGCAAATGAGCGAACGCTCGTTTCAGCTTGCCGCGTTTGCGTTGACGGGCTTTGCGAACTTTTCGTCGGTCGGAATTCAACTTGGCGGCATTGGCGGCATGGCGCCCAATCGGCGGCATGACCTGGCGCGCCTGGGCATGCGGGCCTTGTTTGTCGGCTTCACTGCCACACTACTGAATGCTTCAATCGCCGGGATTCTACTACCAACTTCCGTAGATACTGCTCCACCTCCGGCCGCCGCTGCAACGGCAACTGGAGCTAATCAAAACATCGCCATTCCAACAGGCGATGCCATCCCGGAAAAGAGCGAGAAAAGCACGCCGGCAGCCGAAAAGACATCGCCCAGTAGCACCTCCGCGGCAAAATCGCCTAGTACCACGCCTTCTAGCAGTACGATTCCAAAGAGCTCGGCTCCCAATAGTGCATCACCCAATGGTGCCGTACGTAGCCCGTCGAAGTGACCGGCGGATCGCTAGATGCGCCTGATCGACAGATTTGGCCAGCTAATACTATCTACCGCTGCATCGCGGGCACGGCCGATTGACGCCGTGCGACTTGTTGCTCAGCAGTTAACTGCTGCATAAAGCCGGGTGCAGCATGGTTCATCACGATGATCTGGCTCATCGTCTGTGGGGCGCCTTTCGGCCGCACAATACAAACGACTTCAGCGTCTTGTGCCTCATCGCGTAATATTTGCAGCGTGGCCGCTTCGTCGGCGGTTAGCTGTTCCGTTTTATGATCGGACAATGCCGTCGTGGTCATTGCTGCGGGCCGCACTTGCCGGTCAGCCATTAGGCCGCCGTCCGCCGATTTCTGCTCGCCGATCGTCGACCATTGCATTGCTGCCGCGGTTTCCGGCACCCTGGCGGCCAACTCTTGACCTTTCCCCTCCCGATAGACGAATGACAAGCCGACGTGGTCCAACTCCACACACAACGCGGGCAGTGCGGTGAACAAACCTTCATTCGCTTCGGGATCAGCAGCGTAGCACACCCCTACGACCCAGCCTTCTGGCGTAAACAATCCACCACCGCTCCGGCCTTGCACCGGCTGAAAAGCAACTTGCAAATTCGGTGATCCGACATAGCGATTGATTGAAGTCACATGCGTGTCCTTGGCCGTTACATCAGCCCCGCCATCGCAACCCATGCTAATCATCCGGTCGCCAGTTCGGGCTACATAACCCGGCGGCGCTAAATGCGCCACCGTCACTGGATAATTCGTAGCAATCCGAATTAAACCAACTTCCGATTTCATGTCGAAATCAATCAAGCGTCCCGGAACCCCTTGTGGCGCGGACGGCCCAAACAGATCAACCCAAATCCGTCCGTCTTTGGCGGCATCGCGAAACATATGCCCGCAAGTGATAATCAGTGCTTCCCCGCTTCGGGCGTCAATAATGGTTCCGGAACCGCGCGAGTAACCATTCTCGTCCTCGATGCGCAAGCGAACGCTGGCCCGCTGCAGTCGGTCATAATGTTCGCCGTCTGAATCTGGCCTGCTCACATTTTCTTCGCTGACGCCGACATTGTCCGTTTGCGAATGATGTGGCCGCAAGTCCACCCCACTACGGAAAGATCCATCCTTATCCGTCGTTGGAAAGGGAACGGCAGCAGCGGCTGCATTCATCCCGGGCGACTGCGCGCGAGTAGCATTAACAGATGGTCCCACGCCGTTGCGGCTGAACATTGCTTCTAGCCGGCCGCGATCTGTCACCCCCACAGTGCGATCCACTTCGTGACCATCCACCAGCATTACAAAACAGGGAATCCCCTGCACACCAAACCGATTGGCCAACTCTCGCTCCTGATCGACGTTGACGCGCCGTACCGGATAGCCTTCGGCCAAAATCCCACTTACAACGGAATCCATTTGACGGCATGGTCCACACCAATCGGCTCGAAAGTCCAGCAGCACGCTTTCGTTGTCGTGGGCCGGTTGGTTCGGGCGCAGAGATCCACTGGGGGCCGCGAGCGACATCATCGCCGCGGCAAGATATGCAAAGTTCATGCGCTCCCTCCATCGATCGCAATTAGCTGCCAGGGAGCACAAACACGAGAATGCGGCTCGTATTTGCCTGAATATCGGCTTCCTTGCCGATTGCGAGTCGTGTTCAAATTGCGGCCTGCATTGCAGGATTTGAACCGATCGTACCAGGCTAACACAACTGGATGCCGCGAACCCAACGCCCTTCCCTGGAGTCTGGGGGCTAGGATCATCGTGGACCCGGCGGATTGCCACAAGAGCAATTGATGATTCTGCGGTCCCGCGCGATTTTGTTTGGCTGGGTCAGCACGCTAAATAAATCTGTGGAT
>DASXPQ010000474.1:0-4314 GCA_036493575.1 Pirellulales bacterium | reverse complement strand
GTTGGATTAAGCCCGTCGGGGTTTTCCTTCCCGACCACCGGGCGACTCGGCTGACGATCAATTCCGCCTTCAGTTGCTCGGGGCTGGAGCAATCGAAATTAGTCCGGGGGATTGCAATGCCAGCTCGACTTTGCGCATTCCTTCTTTGATCAGATCTTGACTCATGGACAGCTTGATCCCAAGTTGGGCGGCTGCGCCGGTCAATTGCTTCACGTTCTCCGGCGAAATATCGCAAACCAGATTCATCAAATAAACGTCGTCGCCGTCGGCGGCGAAAATGAAAATTCCTTTAATTGCCCCTTCGCTGCGCAAAGCGGAAACGGCATAGGTTTCTTCCCCGTCGCGAATTCGCACAAGGGTTTGCCAGTTTTGCGCGCGAAGCTTTTTAGTGTAGTAGGCGTCAATTTTTTTGGCCGAGTCGGATTTATCGCCCGACATTTCGTAGCTGCTGAACCGTGCGCCCTGCACAAACTTGCCCACCAGTTGGACCGCCTGCTGGGCCGCCTGCAATCCTTCGGCTGCGGCTTTGGCGTCGCCATCATCGGCCGCGGCGGAGGGCGCCAATCCTTCGACCATGCCGGCCACTGCCGCTTCGCCAAGGCCGAACAAATCTTTGAACAGCCCCTGGCTCACATCCACTTCCATGGTTGCCGGCGGCGCGTCGGGAAAGTCGAAATCGACATTGCCGCAAACGGTCGCCTTTTTCCCCTCGACCTCGTCGGCGTGGGCCGCCACCGGTAGCAGCATTACGGCAATCAGTCCCGCAAGCAAATACGGCAAAGCACAACGAAATTGAGTGCGGGTCGATGGCATGAAATTCTCCTCGATCGAAGCCAGAAAAAAACGGGCCGCCCCTCGACCGGCTGTCAACCAATTCAAACCTTGGGGCGAACACCTGAAAATCGGGGCGTAGCTATACCGCACGCGCCGATTTGCCGCAAGTGGAATTTGCTGCTGCCGGCCCGGAGGGCGCGTGTCGAATCGGGGCGGCTGTTCGAATTGCTGGACCGGAAGGGGTGAAGTGAATTTGGACAAAAATAGGAACCAATGGTGACAATTCGGTAACACGCACTGGCTAGATTTAATCACGCCGGGAACTTCGGGCAGTTCGACCCCGTCATGCGTGGCGTCACGTATCGATGGCTGGTTACACTATTTCTTATCGAAAGGTCACACCATGAAACGACGATTGCTTAGCGCTGCGGCGGCGATGCTGCTGATCGCGAAGCTGGCCTCTGCGCAAACTTCGCCGCAGCCGATGCCGGGCTCCGATGCGCAGCCGGTGGCGGTGATGTTGGAGCAGGCAATTTACCAGGAAGAAACGGCCGGCAACTTGGAGGCCGCCGCCAAAACGTATCATCAAATCGTGGAACAGGCGGCAGTCAGCCGGGTGCTGGTGGCCCAGGCCCTTGCGCGGCTGGCGGCGCTGGAGGTGAAGCAGAAGCACCTTGATGAAGCGCGGAAAACCATCGAGCGATTGAAAACCGAGTATCCGGAGCAGAACGACGCCCTCGCCAAGGCCCAGTCGCTGCTGCCCGACTCCGATGCGAAACCCGCTCCAAAATCAGAGAAACACGTGGCGACCGCAGCCGAAATAGCACAGGCTGCGGAACTAGTTAAACAAGGCTGGCAAAAATATCGCGAAGGTAACTTTAAACTAGCTGACGAATTGTTCAAAAAATCTCTTAATCTCGATTCTAATTCAGTCGACGCATGGACAGGATTGGGTTGGTCGATGATGAATACCAATCTGCTGACCGGACAAAATCAGTTTGCAAAGGCACTGCAACTCGACCCAAATAACGCCATGGCGCTCAATGGGATGGGTTGGGCCATGTCGCATATCGGAGATGCCGAAGAACAACGCCGTAATACGGACTATTGGCGGCGCGCGGTCGAGGCAGATCCGACCGCCACATCGCCGATGCGCGGTTTGGCCCAAAACGCATATTCAAACGCCGACTTCGACGAGGCCATCAAGTGGTACGAGAAATGGGTTGCTCTGGATCCCAAAAACGCCGACGCGATTGCCGGACTGGAACAAGCGAAACAGGGGCAAACCGCCGTCGAAGGGGCGACCGCCGTGGCGACTGACTTTTTCAAAAAGCTGGACGGCCAACTTTTTGCTGAAACTGGAACACTGACAGGACCTTATTTAGTTGCAACGTTTAATTCCGGCGAGGTCAGCGGCGGCATACGACCTAATAGAGGAAAATCCGACGAACAAGAAAAACACGAATGGGTGGAGTTTTTACGAAAATATCGCGAACCCTTAGGAAAAACTATCGAGCGCAAACTCGAGGCAGTTAAGTACACGCGCGAAAGGAAATCGGTCGGAACCGCCGGCGCGCATTTTTCCGGACGCATTGATGGCATCATCGTAGCTAGTAGGATTTTTCAATCCGAATTCAGTATTCTCCTGCAATTCAACACAAAATATGAGAACAAAAGAAATGTTGTCGAACTGCTGTCACTTGGACTTGGACAAACCTTCGACGGTGAATGGAAGATCAATGGCTATGGAATTGAAGAAACACCGGCACCGCGGGATCCGTTAAAGGATTAACGTGCGATGAAGCTGCGCTCAGGCTTTTTTTCGCAAGATTCTCACCGCATGTGGCCAGTCGTGCTGCTGTTGGTGGTCGCCGTCGGTGCGCCAACGCTTTGTGTGTTGTGGTTCATGAACGCGGCGGTGGAGAATGAACGGCTGGCGGTGCGGCAGCGGCTGCAGGATGTTTATGGCAGTGAATTGACCCAGCGACAAAAGCGATTGGAGGAACACGTGCAGACTGTCGGCGAGGCGTTGGAAACCTCGAGCGACAAGGCGCCGCCCCAGGCGTTCGCCGATTTGGTGGATCGTGGGCTGGTCCAAAGCGCGCTCGTTTATCGCGAGGATCGGCTGGCTTATCCCCGGCTGCAAATGCCGGCGGATGATCGTCCGCTTTCCCAGGCGGAATTGCAGGCACAATCGCTGGAACATTCCGGCCAGTTTGCTGAAGCGGTTGAAGCATACTCGGCGATTGCCGCCGAGGGTGATATCAATCAGCGGGCCCGCGCGATGCTGGGGCAAGCGCGGGCGATGTTGCATATCAATTTAGCAACGGCTGTGCGCAGCCATTCGGTGGATGAAGCGGGGGAGCCACTGGGAACAGCCGCCGCTACATTTTCGAATTCAACTGCGGAAGCGGTGGCGTTATTGGCGGGTCCGCTTCTTGAAGCGGAATACGAAGCTGCGACCGATTTCGCGGGGCGGTTGATTGCGCCCAATGCGCTCCTGCTGGCGATCGAATCGTTACCGCCGGATGACGCCCGGCGGCCGGAATTGGTGCATCGGCTGGCCCAGCGGCTGCGGCGGTACGAGGGTCCGGAAATGTCGTCGCCGCAAAGGCTGTTTCTGATGCAACAAGTGCATCAATTGGCCGGCGAAAACTTTTCGACCATGGCGGCCGAAATGCTCGCCTTGCGATCCGCCGCCGCAATTCCAACCAATCGGGCCGATAATCCAACAACCATTCGTCGCTCTAGCGCGGTACCCGACCTGTGGACGATGTCCGACGCGTCGGGGCAGACACTGGGCATCTGGACGACGGCTGGACTCGTTGCATCGCTGGCAGATCCGCTTCAAATCGATGCCACCGCCGGGGCGCGTTTTGCAATGCGCGAGATGTCTTCGCACGCCCAGGAACCGCCGCCGTTTTTGTCGGCTCCGGCGGGCCGTTCCCTACCAGATTGGAATGCGACGCTTTCGCTCGATGGTCCCGACCCATTCGCGGCGCCGGCCCAGCGGCACCAGGCGGCCTATTTGTGGATGGCGTGTTTGGCAATCGGCACCATTGGCGCGCTGGCGATTGCGCTGGGACTTTTTTTGCGCCAGCAGTTGCGACTGACGCGGCTGAAAAATGATTTAATTGCCACCGTAAGCCACGAATTGAAAACGCCCTTGGCGTCGATGCGGGTGCTAACCGATACCCTGCTGGACGGCCGCATCCCCAGCGCCGACGATCAGCGCGATTATCTGCAACTGATTGCCCGCGAGAATTTGCGATTGAGCCGGCTGATCGATAATTTTCTCACCTTCTCGCGCATGGAACGCCAGAAAGCCGCGTTCGAATTTCGCCCACTGCGCGTGCAAGTGCTGGTCGATGCGGCGCTGGAGGCGCTGGGCGATCGGGCGGCCGTCGTGCAGACAACGGTGCCGCCGCAACTGACCGTGCGGGGCGATGCCGATGCGCTGGTAACGCTGCTGGTGAATTTGTTGGATAACGCTTGGAAATATTAGGGCGAGAAAAAAGAAATCGAGCTGACCGCTGAACA
>DASXPQ010000473.1:0-4720 GCA_036493575.1 Pirellulales bacterium | reverse complement strand
GGCCACCGCACATTGCCCAGGGCGATGCCCTGGGCTGACTTAGGTTGGCCCGTTGGGCCACGGTGCAGTCAATTCACGACGTTGCGGAGCGGTTGGCCGGTGAGGGCGCGGCGGATGGCGGCGGCGCCTTTGGTGCGCATGTCCATGAAGCCTTGCTCGGTATAGAACGCAGCATGGGCGTTGACGATGAGCCGATGATGAGCCGGATGATTAGGATCGCGCCAGGCGCGGATCACCGGATCGTCGTCGGGCGGGGGTTCCTGCGGGAGGACGTCGAGGGCGGCGCCGGCCAGTTGTCCGCTGGCAATGGCGCCGGGAATGATGGCGGTATCGACGACTGCTCCGCGAGACGTGTTCACCAGGTAGCTGCCTTGGGGAAGCCAGGCGATGGATTTGGCGTTGATGGTGTGGCGCGAATCGTCGGTGAGCGGGCAATGGCAACTGACGACGTAGGCCTGGCGCAATAATTCTTCGAGCGACTCAGCGCGGCGGATGCCTAGCGATTTGTCGTCGCCATCGGGCAGATACGGATCGTAAAACACGACGTCCATGCCGAGGGCTTTGGCGCGCAGGGCGACCGCGGTGCCGATGCGGCCCAGGCCGACGATGGCGAACACCCGACCGCGGAGCCGTTGCAAGGGAACGACCTGCGTGTAGAGCCATTCGCCCAAGCCGGCGCGAAGCTGTGAATTGGCACGAGAGATTCCGCGCGTTAAGGAGAGCGCCATGCCGATGGCGCTGTCGGCGACATCTTCCGTGCCATAATCGGGCACGTTGCACATGGGAATGCCGCGCGTGCGGGCAAATTTGTAATCGACATTGTCGATGCCGACGCCGCTACGGACGATTAATTTGCAGCATTTCAGCCGTTCGATGCTGGGGCGAGTCAGGGAGAGGTTGTGCCACACGACGATACCGTGGGCGTTTTCCAGGCGGTCGACCACTTCGGCTTCGCTGAAACCGTTGAGGGCGACGACGTCGGCGATGTCGCCGAGGATTTTTTCTTCGACTTCGGGAGAGGTAATGAAATCGGCGATGGCGACAAGGAAGCGGGACATGGTGGCGGTATGCAGTAAGCGGTAGGCGGTAGGCAGAATACAGGAGGCAGTTTACCGCTCTGTGTGCGAAGGCCGTTTGGACAATCGAGCTAATGATTGCACACCAAAATAAAACGAGGCCCTGGTTTTGGCCAGGGCCTCGCTAGCAAACGGTTCGAGGATTTTTTTGCTCTGCGGTGTGGTTTTCAGGTGGTTGGCCTCTTGCCGCTCGCGTCAAGTTGCCTTCCCCTTGGGTCTGTTCCCCCTGAGCTTAGTAAGCGAGTCGCGGGCGTCCGAACAATCCGCGGCGGTAATACAGCGGGTAAGCCGGAGCAACATAAGCGGGTGCGTAATACGATGGAGCGTAATACGAAGTGACCGGCGCCGGTGCATAGTACGCAGTGACCGGTGCCGGCGCGTAATACGCGGTGACTGGGGCCTGAGCGTAATAGGCTGTGGTGGCGACCGGTTCAACCACCGTGGTGGGCGCGTAGTACGCCGTGGTCGTGGCTGGATAGTACGACGTTACCGTGCTTGGCATCGGAGAGCCCGTCACGACCGAAGCCGTGGTGCTGGGCATTACCGACGGAGCGTAATAAGTGGTCGTCACTGGCTCGGCGACTGCAGTCGCTGCACCGCAGCACTGCGCGTGTACGACCGACGCCACACCCATAACCGTTACCACCAGTAAAGAAGTAAGAACGCGAGTCATCGGACACCTCCTAAAGAATTGTCGTGAGAGATTAGTTGTTCAGCTTATTTTCAGCACGCTGTAAGATGAACGGATTAAGAAAAGTGCAACAAAGTTACGTGTCTTGCTGCTTACGAAAGTATGTCACTGGAACCACTAGATGGCAAGCAATGCACATGGAATGCCAGGCGCGTTCTTGAATAATTTTTCCAGTTCTCAGAGATGACAGGTTTGCCAAGCCGGGGGTTTGGGTGGATCGAATCGATTGCGCGAAGAATGACGGCTGCCATAGTCGCTAGCAGGGCAGTCATGCTGTGGCCGAGTTGAATGCGCAGGGGTGTGCTTTTGATCGGTAGCAAAGCCGGCAGACAGTGGTGCCGTCCTGATAAGCGAAGAGCTCGGATTGCAGTTAGAACGTGTCAGCTTCCATTGCTCGGCTTATCTCGCTGGTTAGCGAACGGAGCCGACGGAGGCGAGTCCGAACCGGCGAGAGAATCGGATGGACCGATGCCGGGCGTACCATTGTCGTTTGGCGGCGTTGGTTGAAAAGCGGCGATGTCGGGTACCGTCTGGCATGATCCACACTCCTTATCTACCCATGTAAAGCGGAAAGCGGGCGGGTTTGTTACAGCGGCCTGAAAATGGCCTGATTTCCTGTGGAAATGTCAGCCCGGGATCGACGGCGGCGATCCGGCAACAGGGGGCTGCGGCAGCTTGAGTTTGCTGCTGCGGCAGGTTCAAATGTGCGAACGTCCGCTAAGGGAGTGCGGCCCAGACTTGTCTCTATTGATGTTCTTTATTGATGTGCAATGAACCATTATCAAAATCGCATCGCGGGCTGTTTCGTACTGGCAATGTTTTTTCTGTCTTGGGGTGGCGTTTGGCCGGCGTCTGCTGACACGCTACCGACTGCGGGGTCGAATATGCGGGTTTATGTGGGCACTTACACCGGCCGCAATAGCCAGGGGATTTATCAATTCGATTTGGATTTGGCCACCGGCAAACCGGGCCCATTGGAGTTGGCCGGGGAGGCGGCGAATCCATCCTTCTTGACGATTGCGCCCGGCGGGAAATTTTTGTATGCGGTAAGCGAAACGACCGGCGGTGGCGGAGGCGCGAAAAAAGAGGGGGCGGTCAATGCGTTTGCCGTCGATCCGGTTACGGGGAAGTTGACGCTATTGAATCAAGAGTCGTCGCGAGGGCAGGGGCCATGTCACGTGTCGGTGGATCGGGCTGGCAAATTCGCACTGACGACCAACTACAGCAGCGGTAGCGTGACCGTGTTGCCGATCAATGCCGACGGCACGTTGGGTGCTTCGACGGCTTTCGATCAGCACGAGGGATCTGGTCCGATGAAAGGTCGGCAAGAAGGGCCGCATGCTCATTCGGTCAATATGGATCCGGCCAATCGGTTTGCGATTGTGTGCGATTTGGGGCTGGATAAAGTGTTTGTATATCGGTTGGGTGGCGACGGCACGCTCACGCCGAACGATCCGCCGACGGCGCAGGTGGCGCCTGGCAGCGGGCCGCGGCATTTTACGTTTCATCCAAACGGCAAGTTTGCCTATGTGGTTAACGAGATGGGCTCGACCGTGACGGCGTTTAATTGGGACGCCGACAAAGGGATGCTGACGGAAATCCAGACGATTAGCACGTTGCCGGACGGCGTAAGCATGCCCAATAACACGACGGCCGAAGTGCAAGTGCATCCGAACGGAAAGTTTTTGTATGCGTCCAATCGCGGGCACGACAGTATTGCGATGTATTCGCTCGATCCGGCCACCGGCAAATTGACCTCAATGGGGGAAGTGCCCAGCGGCGGCAAAACGCCGCGCAACTTTGCAATTGACCCCAGCGGCACGTGGCTGTTGGCGGCCCATCAAAACACGAACAATATTTGCGTGTTTCACATCGATTCGAGCAGCGGTAAGCTGGAGCCGACTGAATACAGCGTGCAAGTGAGTCATCCTGTGTGTGTAAAATTTTATCCGCCGGCGAAGTGAGCAGTACTTCCCTAGCCACGCCGCGATTCCATCGAGTCCTGATCCGAATTCTGAGTTCTAATGTAGGGTGATGACCATGTCGCTTGAAAGCAAACTTGAATCATTTGCTCCGGCCAAGAAAGTTGGCGGCTTGCTGGATGAATTTAAGGCGTTCGCCTTTAAAGGGAACATGATTGACCTGGCGATTGGCGTGATCATTGGGGCGGCGTTTGGAAAGATTATCGACTCGCTAGTGAAAAACATCGTGATGCCGGTGATCTCGCTGGTGATACCTGGAAACGAGGGGTACCAAAACTGGCAATATGTGGTGACAACCAAGGCGGGCGCAAATGGCGCCATGGAACCGGACAAAGTGATTCCGTTCGGACTGTTTTTGGCCGAGATAGTAAATTTCCTGATCGTGGCGTTCGTGCTGTTTATCTTTTTCAAAAAATTCATGGGCTGGATTATGCGCGCCAAGCAGCAAGAAGCTGTGGCCGCAGCGCCGCCGCTTTCGAAAGATCAGCAGCTATTAACCGAAATTCGCGATTTGCTGAAACAAAAGACGGCGTAGACAGTTAAGGCCGATGCACCGGTTTTACGGATTTAGATGACTATGACTATGAAATTGCCAGACCTGCTCGAACACTGCCACGTGAAGGCGGGGAAGAAATTCAAATTGAAGGATCATGATCCTTCCTGGGCGGGCGATACTGAAATTTCCAAGCAGGAACGCAAGGAATTTGCGGGAAAAATTCTTTCCGAAGATGTGACTTCGTTGGCCGATGCGCAGGGCGTATTGTACGCCTCGAACACCTGGTCCATTCTGGTTGTGTTGCAGGCGATGGACGCGGCCGGCAAGGACGGCATTATCAAGCATGTGATGTCGGGAGTGAATCCACAGGGCTGCCAGATTTACAGTTTTAAGCAGCCGTCCAGCGAAGAGCTTGATCACAATTTTCTGTGGCGGTGCATGGTGCGCTTGCCGGAACGGGGCAAGATTGGCATTT
>DASXPQ010000472.1:0-5602 GCA_036493575.1 Pirellulales bacterium | reverse complement strand
GGGGCACAAAATCTCCGATTCACACAATACCCCGCTGCCGTATGACCTACTTCTGACCGACATGCAGATGCCGGAAATGGATGGTTACACACTGACACGCACTCTTCGAGAACAAGGTTGCACCATTCCCATCATTGCACTGACGGCTCATGCAATGGAAGAAGACCGGGTTAAATGTATTGAAGTTGGCTGCGACGATTACATCTCTAAACCGGTAAACAAGCGTCAATTGCTCACCTTGTGTGCCAACTGGCTGGGGCGCAAAAGCGACGCCACCGTGCAGCAGGCGTCCGTTTCCTGCGTGTAAAGCAGGTGAACCAGGAGCCGCATCCGGTGGTCCTCTCAATGTTGCTAATCGATTTCGATGTGCGCTGGCTGCGATATGGGGCAATGGTGAGAACTCGCGGCACGGGCTAGAATTAAGTGTCAGGCACGTGAAATCCGGTTCCTAAATTCTCAATCTTTGCCGCATCCGCGTTCATGTCGCACGAGTTTTACGAAAACCCACTGATCCGCCGGTACGCATCGCCGGAAATGAGCCGGTTGTGGGGCGACCAAAAAAAATTCCGTACCTGGCGTCAATTGTGGGTTTGGCTGGCTGAAGCAGAAGCCGAACTGGGCCTGCCGATTTCGCCGGCACAAATCGCCGAGCTTCGAAAGCAGATCGACAACATTGATTTTGCCGCTGCGGAAAATCATGAACGCCGGATGCGGCACGACGTAATGGCCCACGTGCATGCTTTCGGCGATCAATGTTCCCAAGCTCGCGGCATCATCCATCTGGGCGCCACGAGTTGCTACGTGACCGATAATGCCGATTTAATGCTGATGCGCGAGGGCCTTAAGATGCTGGCTGGACGGCTGGCCACGGTCATCGATCGGCTGGGAAAATTCGCCCAACAGCACCGCGATTTGCCGTGTCTTGGTTTCACGCATTTACAGCCGGCGCAACCGACGACTGTCGGCAAGCGGGCCTGCTTGTGGGCTGCCGATCTGGCGATGGATCTGCGTGAACTGGAGCATCGCATTGCTGAATTGAAGGCCCGGGGTGTGAAAGGGGCCACTGGAACGCAGGCCAGTTTTTTGGAGCTGTTCGGCGGCGATCAGGCTGAGGCACACGCCAAAGTGCGGCGGCTGGAACAACTGGTTGCGAAGAAAATGGACTTCGAAACCGTGTATCTGGTGACCGGCCAAACCTATTCGCGCAAAGTTGATTCGCAAGTTCTGGCCGCGTTGTCGGGCATTGCTCAAAGTGGACACAAGACCGCAACGGATCTGCGAATTCTGGCCTCACGCAAGGAACTAGAGGAACCGTTCGAAGGGGAGCAAATTGGCTCGTCGGCGATGGCCTATAAACGCAATCCCATGCGAAGCGAACGAATTTGCGGCCTGGCGCGTTACGTGATGAGCTTGGAAAACAGTGCCGCGGCAACTGCCAGCACGCAATGGCTGGAACGAACGCTCGACGACAGCGCCAACCGGCGGCTGATCATCCCGCAGGCATTTCTAGCCGCCGACGCCATTTTGATTTTGTATCAGAACATTGCCACCGGCCTGGTGGTGTATCCGAACGTGATCGGGAAGCATCTGGCCGAAGAACTACCGTTCATGGCGACCGAAAACATTTTGATGACCGCAGTCACCGGTGGCGGCGACCGGCAAGATTTGCACGAGCGCATTCGCCAACACAGCCAAGCGGCCGCCAAAGTGGTGAAAGAGCAGGGGGGCGACAACGATCTGGTTGACCGCTTAAAAGCCGACAAGGCGTTTGCCAAAGTGGACGTCGCCGCCGCTATGGACGCTAAAAAATTCGTCGGCCGAGCCCCGCAACAAGTTGACGAATTTCTGGCTGAAACGGTTGAGCCTATTCGTCAGCGCTACCGTGACCAGCTTAGCCGATCCGCAGATGTGAAAGTGTAAGCTTGCCGATCACGGGCTTTCTTAGACCAGATCTAACCGACGGACACGTTGCCGGGCTGCAGCCCGGCATTGAGAGCAAATTCCGCTAATGATTAGCCGGTGTCCGGTTACCCGAAAATTATGTTCTCGGGCCACCGCCTCGCGCAATTTCAACAGCTCGTCGCTAGAAAACTCAAATAGTTGCCCGCATTCTGTACAATGAAGATGGTCGTGTTGGGGGTAGCCGTAATCGTGCTCGTACACCGCTCGGCCACCTAAGACCATTTTCCGCAACAGCCCGGCATCGACCATTTCGGTGAGAGTCCGATAAACCGTCGGCCGGCTTACTTTACGGCCGGCGGCTTTGCGGCTTAGATCCGAGAGCAATTGGTCGGCATCGAAGTGCTCGTGTCGGCTGGCAATTTGCTCGACCAAAATGCGCCGCTGCTGGGTGATGCGCTTGCCCCGCGCCTGCAAATACTCCTCGAACCGCTCGCGCGGCGAGAGGGCAACTTCGACGGTTCCCAGCGAAAAATGGGTGGACATGAAAGCAGGGGGGGCAGGAGTCGAGCTTGAGATCGTAATGACAGGCGGACGCAACGGTGCGAACCAAGATGCCCGCCAGCACTATCGATAATGATTCTAGTTTAGTCGAATTCGAGGGCAAGCGACAGGCTTTGGAATCGAGGGGCGTTGGAAGAAGCAAGAGACTGCACAGCAGGATTCGCCTGCCGCGCAATAAAAAGCCCCCGGTTGGACTTACCGGGGGCACCAAAGCATCGCACAAAGCGATAATCGGTATGTGGACGGTTTTGATTTGTGATCGGCTAGGCGATTTCGTCCAGCAAGTGATCGACGGCGACGTTCATCTTGTCGTCAGTCATATACGTGCCGTCGGCAATGGCCGTTTTAATGGCGTTCACGCGATCCCAACGGATGTCGGGAATTTCGCTTAGCTTGCTGGCCATTTGGGCGGCCGGCGAAAGCTGCAATTCGTCGGTGGTATTAATCGAAGTCGGGGTGGCCGGCGTGGCCGGACCCGTCGTGCGATTGAAGTGCGGAGCGTTAATGTTTTGGGTACCGTGAACTTGAGTGAGGCCGTTAATTTGCATGGCAAATCTCCTTCCGACATCCAACCGCAGATCAGAACGAACTGACCAGCGGAGAACTCCGCCGGGCGGTTGGCTTGTCACATGTTTGCTGAACCGGAATCCTAACCGGTCGGCAGGAGCACTCAACGAGTTCGGCATTGCCGATCCATTGGGTCGATACAGTCCTAGCCAGATGGCTGTGCACAAAAATGTGTCGGGCTGTGTGAACCTCATGAATTGCGGCATGCAAAAGTGTTGAGTGTCGCCGTCCCTGGTATTCTACCACGCTACAGGCGACCGGCGCCGCATTCCATGTGCAGTGCGACTCGCGGGCACGGACATATCGCACTGTGTTCATCGGATGCTGCCTACCGGCATTTCAATCAAAACTTCAAACCACCTTACTGCGCCACCTAACCCGATTCTGGCGGGCAGGTGTGGCAGTTACAATGCTCGCGGGTGTAAGGTGAAGTTGACGGGATGGTGTCGACTTTTCGCCACAGCTCTTGTCGCCTACTTCCGACCAATGTCGATTTTCGTCTACACATTGGCGGGCAACCTACTCCGTGGCGTCCGGCCTTGCCGGTCCTGCTGCTTCCAGCCTTACGACCGCGAACTTGCATTGAATCCATGCTAATGCAAACGCCGGACCAATCGGCCGGCCGGGCACCATTGCAAAATTGCTTTGTCAATTGTGCCAGCAGCCGGACGTTAAAGTTTGCAGAAACGGCTCCCAGCGCGCGAACGGTTTCTGCGAGTACCTACCCCACCGGGGCGAGATTATAGGGGGCAGGCTGTATAGGCAACAAGATCGATTAAGTCGCATCGCCTGCGACACTTGCGCGGCAAGCGCTGCTGCAACAGAGCAATACAAACATGCTATTTCGCGCCAAAACGACGTGCGCCGGGGTGCAGAACTTGAGGAAAAACTAGCGGAACTACATTTTCTTTTTGTGGTTAGATAGTTGGAAGCTTTCTCCAATTGCTTCTGCCCGGGCATGTTTCGAAATCCGTCCGGCGAAAGATTTACAGAGCTAGCGGAAACAGCCTTACAAAACGTTTTGTGGTACAAAGTTCCGGATGCTTTTTGCCGACAAGCTCACCTTTATTTGCTGGTCAAGGAGTTCATCCCCATGATGCGCAGATTAGCTTTCGCTTTAAGCATTCTAGCCGCGGCGCTGGCGTCGAGCACGGCGCTGCGAGCCGCTGACGATAAAAAGGACAGCCCGTTAGACGATACGCAAGGCCAACGCACCGACTTGTTCAACAAGCTCGACGTCAACCATGACGGCCAGATTGCCGCCGACGAAGTTCCTGAAGAGCAGCGGCGACTATTCGATCGTCTCCTGCGTCGGGCTGATCATAACGGCGACGGCAAGCTAAGCCGCGAGGAGTTTCTGTCTGGAATGAATGCAATGGACGAGCAGAATGCTGATCGGACCGATGCTGAGGAACATTCGGATAGCGGACCAGCAGCAAACAAACATCGTCCCAGTGACGGGCAACGCGGCCGGGCAGAGGGGCGTGGCCTCGGTTTCGGTGGGGGGCCGGGTGCGGCTGGAATTGGCGGCGGTGCCGGGGGTGGACCACTCATGGGAATGGCGGTTTTTCATGCCTTGGATACGAATCATGACGGGAAGCTCGATGTCAAGGAAATTGCCGCCGCTCCTGAAGCACTCAAAAAACTTGCCAACAGCGACGGGGAGATTACACGCGATGATCTGATGAAATCAATGCCTGGTGTTATCGCCGGTGGGCTGGGAGGCGGCGGATTGGGCGGATTCGCGCCCGGCGGCGCGGTCGGTGGGCCGGCCGGCGGACCGGGGATCGGCGCTGTCAACCCGGAAGCCATGATGAAGCAATTCATCCAGCGGATGGATAAGAACGGCGACGGGAAACTACAAAAGGACGAGTTGCCGCCCCGCATGCAGGAGAGATTTGATCAGCTCGATACCAATCACGACGGCGCACTGGACGAATCCGAATTAAAAACCATTGTGCCGCGCATGATGCATCGCTTGGAGGAGAAAGGGGAAAAAGGAGGCTCGGGAGCAGCGGTGCGACCCCTGCATCGGCCAGAGACGGATGCCAATGGATCGTCTATATGATCGCCAGGGCCACAATGTGCCCACCACCGATGCCAAATTCGGCCGGGAGAAATCGAACGTATTTGAAGATGGTTTCACTGCGTGAGAGGGCAGGGCTCCCGCCGAGCCAAGCAACGGGTCGAATTCTCCGGTTCCAATTGCACACGAAGCGTTCACGAACAAAGCAGGAATCGCCCAAAAATCATGCAATTACCAAGCACACACCAGTTTGCACGAATTCCCTCTCCAAAAACTCCAAGAACGGCCCTCACCACCCGAATAATCCATTAACTTCCCGCAACGCGTGCCTTCCAAGGTGCGCGTACCCCAACCGCCCGGCGGATTTGAGCAGAATCCCACCTGCGTCCGCCGGGCGTCTTATTTCCTCCACCGGAAACATGTTGGCGGCCAGTGATCTTCTGCTTGCTGACCCGACAAACCACGCTGCTTTTCTCAGGACTCTCCTAAACCCCAAGTACCGCTCGGGAAATACGAATAACCAATTGGAGAACCGGGTCCTGGATT
>DASXPQ010000471.1:0-2999 GCA_036493575.1 Pirellulales bacterium | reverse complement strand
GACCATTATTCCTGGATTGCCGGATTGCACCTACAAAATTGGCGCGCGTTCTAACCGCCAGCAGCCCGTAATGTGCTATTTTCGCAGGGAATGCGTCGATCGCGCGCCGGCAAACGCTCCAACCGTTCGCATTCTGACGTGCCTTTTATTTGCATCGGCCAGAAAACGATATTAAAATCGCCGTCAATATGCGATGTTTGGGTTGAGCCGGAAATATTCGGCAGATTGAATTGAACGGTGCTGGTTCGTTTTTGGTCACCAATGATTCTCCGCTGCGGAAGATTGCAACAAAGGGCCTTGCTAATGAGCTACAGAAATCGCTGGTTCGCAATAATTATTGCGCTAGTCTTGGGATGCACGATTCCAACATCGGTATTCGGTGCAAGTGTGTATGTGACGCTGCAAAACCCCGGGCAAGTGGTGGCGATGGATGAGGCCACGGGCAATATAACGCAGGTGGTTACCAGCGGGTTGAACTTTCCGCGCGGCATCGCCGTGAATAATAGCAATGGCGATTTTTATGTGGCCGACTATACGAACATCGCGAACAATCCCGGCGTGCCGGATAATTTGACGATCGATCGTTATTCCGCCGGCGGCGCGCTCTTGAATTCGTTCAGCGCCGGTCCGGCCTTGGGGTTTGGCGGCTCGTTGGCATTTGGGCCCAGTGGAAATGTATATGTCGCGGGCGTCACCACTGCGCAGAACGGCGGTTTAACTGGGGGGCAAATTCGGGAGTTCACGCCGCTGGGGGCGCCGGTGGCACAGTCGGTCAGCGATAGTAATAACATTCCGTTTCAACTAACGTTCGACTCGGCCGGCAACTTATTCGAGACCGACGGTGCCGACGGCAAAGTGTTCAAATATGCCGGCGCGAATTTGAGTGCGCCAACCATTTTCGCTGCGACGCCGGGACAATCGCCCGGTGGAATTGCCGTTGCCGCGAACGGCAATGTCTTCGTGGGTCTTCCCGGCGGTGGCGGCACGAATGTTTACAATTCGTCGGGAACTTTGAGTGGCCAACCGACGCCATCGGTTGGCGGATACGCCGATGTGCTGGCGAGCAACGGCATTCTTTACGCATTAAGTCCGCCTTCGATTTACGGATTGAACGGCACGACCGGCCAATGGCAAGCACCGTTTTCGCCCGTCAACAATTCTCCTTTGGGTGGCGCGGAATGGATGGCGGAATTTAACCCCGTGCCAGAACCCGCAAGCTTGGTGCTGCTTTGCATGGGCGGCGTGGCACTGATTGGCGTGGCCGCTGGCCGACGAGTTCGACGTGGTAACAATCTTGCAGCATAAAGCCGCGACCGGTGGTCGCGCCGCCCCGCGAGTTGACACAATCTCATCACAAATCCAGCGCCGCAATCGCACGAACCATCCCGGCATGCCTCCACAATCACCGCCGGCCGATAGCGCACCTCGATGATGGATAAACTACCCCACTCCAGCGCGACCACCGGTCGCGGCTTTATGCAGACGGTTGGATTTTGTCCGCAACTTTGTGCCCGTTGTGCCTTTGTGGTTGCTATGGATTTTGATTTCACCACGACGGCACGACGGACAGGACGAGTGCAAACAGAAACACAGCAACCAAAATCAATTTCAATCCGTCGTCGACGCACCGATCACAACAAATTGTCTCGAATTCGGCTGGCGAATTGTCCAATAGAACGCACCCCACCATTCGCGGCCGGCGTCAAAATAATTCGACCAATCCGTAGACCAAGAGAATATCTCGGACATATCTGGATCAGAGCCGAATAGGAAATTATTTATCTGAACAAACAGATTAGATGCGAATGGTAAAGTTTCTCGAAGACCGTATGGCGGATGGAAGAATGCTGTTTTATATCCATCGACATTGGGAATTGACCCTGCGGTTTGTGAAATTCGCACCGGCTGAACTTCAACCGTGCCTAGGAATGTTTGATAAGAAATCGAAGATCCTTGTATCTTTGAAAGATCACATGTCGAATTCGCACCGTCAATTATTTGCATACCTTCGATCGCCGCTTGCTTGTGCAAAACATCTGATGAGTAATCGGCATCAGCCTCCAAGAAGGCATAGTCGAGAGCACCTCCCATTCGGTGAAAAGTGTCAATATACATCTTCAAGTTACGATCAGGATCAACTTCTTTCATTTAATCGAACTCGTTCGGCAATTTCAAATCGTATTTTGCCACGCCTAACACAGTTAGTGAATTGCACTTTCGCGGCTTACCCCCTCACTCCTTCCAAACACAAACTCCTCATCCTCGTAATCAATCTTCACCGTCGCCCCTTCCGGGAACTCGCCCTTCAGCAACTCGCGCGAAAGTGGGTTCACCACGCGTTGCTGGATCACTCGCTTCAGCGGCCGGGCACCAAATGCTTGGTCGTAGCCTTCGCTGGCGATTTGGTTGAGGGCGCGCTCGGAAATTTCCAACTGCAGGCCGGTTTGCTCCAGTTGCTTGCGGAGGTGCTCGATTTGGATATCGACGATGCGGCGGATTTCTTTTCTTTCAAGGGGGTGGAAAATAATTGTTTCGTCGATGCGATTCAAAAATTCCGGCAGGAAGCGGGTGGCCAAGGTTTCTTTCACGGCTTGGCGCATGTCTTCTTCGCTGCCTCCCTCTTTGGCAATTTCCTGAATGACCTGGCTGCCGATGTTGCTGGTCATCACGATGATGGTGTTGGTGAAATCGACGGTGTGGCCGTGGCTGTCGCTCAGGCGGCCGTCGTCGAGGACTTGCAACAAAATGTTGAACACATCGCGGTGGGCTTTTTCAATTTCATCCAAGAGCACCACGCAGTAGGGGCGGCGGCGGACGGCTTCGGTGAGCATGCCCCCCTCTTCGTAACCGACGTAGCCCGGCGGCGCGCCGATCATGCGGCTGACGGTGTGCTTCTCCATGAATTCGCTCATATCGATGCGAACCATCGCGTGTTCGTCGTCGAATAGCACTTCAGCCAGGGCCTTGCAGAGCTCGGTTTTGCCGACGCCCGTGGGGCC
>DASXPQ010000470.1:0-9057 GCA_036493575.1 Pirellulales bacterium | reverse complement strand
AGCCGCGTTCGATGGTGCCGTTCAAGTTGTCCCAATGATTGAGCATGCGGATTTGGACTTTGGGATGCTCGGTGATATTGAGCTGCTCGATCGGTTGGCCGGTTTGCAACATTCGCAATAAATGGAATGTGCCATACATCGCGCCAAGTTCGCCTTCAGATGCGATAACGATTACGGGGTGATTAGCAATGGTGGTTGTGCGGAGGATGTAGCCTTCTGGGCCGGCGGCGGCGAGATCGGATTGCCAGTTCAGGGCGCGGACTGCGTCGGACGATTTGAGTGTGCCGACGATGATCGCGCCGTCTTGGATTCCCGTTTGAACCTTTGGGGTGGCTCCGAGCATGCTAGTCAGCGCGAATTGCAACTCGTCGCGAGAGATTTGCGCGGTAGGCGTGGCGCTTTCAACGACGATTTGCTGCAACGAATGGCGATAGGCATCGGCGGCTTTTTCGGGAGGCGGGGCGTAGCGCAACCAGAGCTTGTAGCCATCTTCATCGGGCAATGGTTGTCCGGGCGCAGCGCAGGAAAGGCGCGAGTGACCAGCCAATGCGCCTGCCAGGCCGGCGGCCACGAAAGAGCGGCGCGAGATTTTCATTGCAATTTCCCCCCCAGTACTTCGAAGATTAGCGGGTGGCGATGGGGCGGTCAAGAATCACAAGTGCCGGCGGCGATATTCATGTAACGGTTGTGAACGAAGAATTGTTCACTTTGGTCGAGTACTGGCGGTCGTGATTGCTTGACAAGCGGGGTGCGGGCGGCTTAATTATAATTCAAAGCGGCGGCTGCATTCGCCGTTTGAACCTGCAATCTTCGATTTGGGGGAAAGCTATGGGCTATCGACGCACTTCTGTTGCGCGCTGGGTTTTGAGCACGATGGTGATGGGAACTTTGTGTGGCATGAACGGCAAGCTGCTGGCCGATACGCCTTCGCTCAAAGACGCCTACAAGAATGATTTTCTGATCGGCGTGGCGCTGGGGGGCACCTTGCCCAACGATTATCGCGCGCATGAGCTGGAGGTGATTAAATCGCAGTTCAATGCGGTGACGCCTGAGAATTGCATGAAGCCGGAGAGCGTGCATCCCTCGGAGAACGTGTGGGATTTCAAAATGGCGGATGCGCTGGTGAAGTTTGCCGAAGAAAACAACATGACGATTTTTGGACACACGTTGGTGTGGGATCGGCAAACGCCCAAGTGGTTTTTTGAGGATGACGGGAAACCGGTATCGCGGGAAAAAGCCTTGGAGCGGATGAAAACGCACATTCAAACGGTGATGGGTCGGTATAAGGGGAAAGTGCGGGGATGGGATGTGGTGAATGAGGCGGCGGCGCGCGGCGGCAGCAAGAAAGAGGATTTGAGCAAGTGTCCTTGGCGGACAGCGATTGGAGATGACTACGTGATTAAGGCGTATGAGTTTGCCCACGAAGCGGACCCCAAGGCGGAGTTGCAGTACAACGATTTTGAGTTCGAGGCCGGTGCGAAGAACCAAAATGTTTTACATATTGTGAAGCAATTGCAGGATGCAGGAATTCCGCTGACGGCGGTGGGAATTCAGGGGCATTGGAAGCTGGACCAGATTCCGTTTGCAGGTCTGGAAAAGACAATTGAAGCTATCAAAGCGATGGGTTTGAAAGTGATGATTACGGAACTGGATTTGGACGTGACCCGTGTGGTCGATTTTGGCGCCGAGGATCAAGTAAAGAAGACGGAGGACATTTCAGTTCCTGTGCAGGCCATGGAGGCGGTGCTGAAGCGGCAGGCGGAACAGTACGCCAAGCTCTTCCAGATTTTTGATAAGCACAAGGATGTGATTACCCGGGTAACGTTTTGGGGGCTGAACGACGACCGGTCGTGGCTGAAGTATTCGCCGAAGGGGAGGAAATACCCGGGGATGCCGCTCTTGTTTGACGATCAGACAAATCCGAAGCCGGCGTACCAGGCGGTGATTGACGTGATGGTGAAGCGGGGGCAGTAGCCCAGTTTAGAATTCGAAATTGGAATATTGAAATACGAAAACAAATTCGACTTTCAAAATCTCAGCCTGCGGCGAATTGTTTGCGACGTTCGGCTAGTTCGTCTGCCATTTGGATGGTCAGACGCTTATTGAGCTTATAGGCGATCAGCAGCAAGGTGCAGATGCCGAACAGAACGCCCACAATCAGGCCGCTACAGATGCGGAAGCCTTCCAAGGTTTCAGGCGTGGCAGGCAGCTTTGGATCATAATTGAAAAAGCCGGCCATAATCCACAGGAAGGAAGAATTGCCCAGGGCCAGACCGGACTTCAATGCGAAACCAATGGTGGCGAATACGACGCCGGTGAAGCGGCGGCCGGTTTTCCATTCGGAGTAGTCGGCAACATCGGCGTAGATGGCCCAAATCAATGGAATAGTCGGGGCATAACAGATGGCTACCAGAACCGTGAGCCCGATCATTCCACCCACATCGGTCGGCTTTAACAAGTAAAAGGCCAGGGAGCCGAGGCAAGCCAAGCCGAAGCCGACGACAGCTACCGCTTTTTTACCAAATTTTCTGGAAAGGACCGGGGAGAGAAGGATGACAATAATGGTCACGGCGGTGCCGAGCATATTAATGATGCTGTTGAATACATCGGCCACATTTGAATTTGCCAAATCGGCACGGTCGCCGTGGACGATGTAGCCCAAAGTTTCCAGAATCCCGCCGGAGGCCGGGGCGCCAGCCGGTGTGGTGAGGCCCAACCACTGGAGCCAATCGTACATGGCGCCTTTGTCGGCATACTGATGGTAGTAGTTGTAAAGCGCATTTCCGCGAAATGAGAGAATACAGAAGTGAAAAAGCGTCATGAGAAACATGACAGCCCAGGGGCTGCTTTTGAACAAAGCGGCAAAGTCTTTGCGGGCATCGGATTTCTGCGTGGGGGGCGGTTGAATACGTTCCTTGGTGGTAAAAAAAGTGATGAGAAATAAGAACAAGCAGAGGACGGCCCAAATAGACATGGTCATTTGCCAACCGTATTGGCGATCGGCGAGACCGGCGGCGGTAAGACCATTTTGCGTTGCATGGCTGGCAGCGAATTTGGCGACCAGCGGCAAGGTAAACCCGCCAACGATGAACTGAGCAATGTTCACGGATACAAAGCGGAATGAATTGAGCTTGGCGCGCTCGTTGACGTCGCCCGTCATCACGCCGCCGAGGGCGGAGTAGGGCATGTTGTTCATCGAGTAGATGGTCATCATCAGAATATTGGTGATGGCCGCATAAGCGATTAGGCTGCTGAGGCTCCAACCCTGCGGTGTCGTGTAGGCCAGCACCATGACGACACACCAGGGGAGGGCGGTAAACAAAATCCAGGGGCGGAATTTGCCCCAGCGGGATTTCGTGCGGTCGGCGAGGAGGCCGACGATTGGATCGGCGACGGCATCCCATAGCCGAGCGACAATTAAAATGGTTGCGGCTGTGGAGGCGGCGAGGCCAAACACATCGGTGTAAAAATTGCCCTGGAAGAGAATCATCGTCATGAAGACGAAGTTGGCGGCGGCGTCGGCGGCGCTATAACCGGCCTTTTCGAAGAATGAGAGCTTTTGGGTGCTGGCGTGCTGCTCAGCCATGTTGGACTTCCTTGATGATTGGGCGTTGGGTGTGCGAGTTGGGCGCGTGTGGGACTAATCGACTTGGAGCGTGACTTTTTGCAGGTCGGAATCGCGGGATGAATTTCCGACCATAATTTCGAATTCGCCGGGTTCGACGACGAATTTCATGTCGACATCGTAGAACGCAAGGCGATCGGGAGTGATGTCGAGGGGGACGGTTTTGGTTTCGCCCGGTTTGAGCGAAATACGTTCAAAGCCTTTGAGCTCTTTGATGGGGCGGGTGACGGAGCTGACCAGATCGCGGATGTACATTTGGACGACTTCGTCGCCGCGGACGTGGCCGGTGTTGGTGACCTCGACCAGCACGCGAGTGCGGCCGGTGCGGCGGATTTTTTTCTTTTCCAATCGCGGCGGGCCGAACGAAAAGGTGGTGTAGCTCAGGCCAAAGCCGAAGGGATAGAGCGGAGAGACGTCGTCGAGCAAGTAGCCGCGCCGGGCGGAAGGCTTGAAGTTGTAATAGGTGGGCAAGTGGCCGGCGGAGCGCGGGATGGTGATGGGCAGCTTGCTGCCGGGGTTGTAGGTGCCGAAGAGGACTTCGGCAACGGCGTGGCCGGTTTCCTGGCCGAGGTACCAGCATTCGAAAATCACGGGGACTTTTTCGGCCAGCGAGTTGATGGATAGCGGCCGGCCATTGAACAAGATGGCAATCACTGGCTTGCCGGTGGCGAGCATGGCGTCAATCAGTTCCTGCTGGCGACCGATGAGGTCGAGGCTGGTGCGATCGCCCATGTGCTTGAGGTTCCAGGCTTCGCGGGAGGTGAGCTCGTTGCCGCCGATGCAGAGGACAATGACATTGGCTTGGTTGGTGACTTCGACGGCCTCGGCGATTTGGCGGCGGTCTTCGGCGGGATCGCTGGGGAAGACTTCGTCCTGACTCCAGAGACCCGGCTGCATGATTTTGCAGCCTTCGCTGTAGAGCACATTGATGTGGTCGCCGACTTTGGCTTTGATACCATCATAAACGGAGACGTTGTGCTTGGGCGTGCCGCTGTAGCCGCCGTGGAGGCAGCGGCCGGCATTGGGGCCGATGACGGCGATGGATTGGAGGTTGTCGCCACAGAGAGGCACCAGGCCACCGTCGTTTTTCAGAAGTGTGATGGTTTCGCGCGCTGCTTGGAGGGCGAGTTTGCGGTGGTCGTCGCAGCCGACGACGCGGTCGGCTTCATCGGGATTGACATACGGATCGTCGAACAGGCCGAGCTTGAATTTCCAAAGGAGCATAGGGGCGACGAGATCGTCGAGATCGGATTCTTTGAGGACACGCTTTTTCACGAGTTCCGTGATGTGCAGGTAGCAATCGGGCTCGGGGAGCTCGATGTTAACGCCGGCTTTGACGGCCAGGGCGCAAGCTTCCTTTTTATCGGCGGCGACGAAATGGCCGTGCGTGTCAGGGCGGTAGTTCAGTTCCCAAATGGCGTAGTAATCGGAAACAATGAAGCCTTTGAAGCCCCATTCCTTGCGCAGCACGTCGCGGAGGAGCCAGCGGCTGGCATGGGAAGGGATGCCGTCGATTTCGTTGTAGGAAGCCATCACGCTGATGCAGCCGGCTTCCTGCACACAGGCCTTGAAAGTGGAGAGGAACGTTTCGCGCAGCACGCGCTCGGAAATGTTGACTGGGGCGCAGTTCATACCGGATTCGGGCTGGCCGTGGGCGGCGAAATGCTTGAGGGTTGCGATAACGTGCCGTTTGTCTTTAAACGATCGATTACCTTGAAAGCCATTGACGGCGGCGATGCCTAGCTGGGTGACGAGGTAGGGATCTTCACCATAAGTTTCTTCGACACGGCCCCAGCGGGGATCGCGGGCGACGTCGACGACGGGGGTAAGCGCCTGATGCGTGCCGCGGATGCGGGCTTCGTAGGCGGTCATGGTGAACAACTGGTTCACGAGCTGGGGATTGAATGTTGCGCCTAGGCCGATGGGCTGGCAGAAGCTGGTGGCATCGACGGCGGCGTGGCCGTGGAGGCATTCTTCGTGAAAGATGACCGGGATGCCGAGGCGCGAGTTTTCGAGGAAGAATTTTTGAATGGCATTGGTTAGTTCGGCGGTGCGGCGAGCGTTCAAGCCGCCGGCGGCATCGCTGGGGCGGCCAACCTGGCCGATGCCGTGGCCGCGTTTGAAACTGGCTTTGGCTTTTTCGGGATCGAAGTTGCCTTGGGCGTCGACAAGCTTGGTATTTTTTTCCTGCCAGACGCACATCATTTGCGCGGCTTTTTCGTCGAGCGTCATGCGGGAGAGCAGGTCTTTCACGCGGCGCTCCGCCGGCAAAGCAGCGTTTTTGTAGGCGGGCGTTTTCGGTTTGGTTGTGCGCCGCGCAGGTTTTGCAGCGCGTTTTGCGGCGTGGCGTTTCATCAAGGTGGATGTGCTCATAGAGATTGTGTCAGGATGAAATTGATGCGACGAAGATTAAAGGAAATTTGCGCGAAGACAGCGCTGCCCAAGCGCGACTACCTGGAGCCAGAATTGATTGGAACGAAAAGAAATTTAACCAGCCGAGCACCGGTTCCCCCCAGAACTCGTTTCTGGCCACGCAAACGATGCTGCGATTATCGTCCGTAGAAACGGCGGGTCAAGATGGCGCGGCGTCGGTGAGCAAAAAGCCCCTTAAGGGACGATATAGACTGAGCCGTTTTCGACGGTGAGAGCGACGCCGGCGGCGGTGGCGGCCTCTTGTAGGGCCGCATCGAGCATGACGACCGGGTCGGGGCTGACTTGCAGACGGCGCATGAGACCTTCCCCTTTTTTGGCACCGACGGAGAGGGCGATTTTCAGGCCGCGGCGCTTGCATTTGACGGCGGTGCCGTCTTCCAGCTTAGCATTAAACGGCTTGAGGTACGCATCGACATAATGGACGCCGATGCCGGATTTATCTTCGGTTTTGCCGGGCAGTTTTTCTGAGGCGGCGGGATTCAGATCGCAGAGTTTGGTTTTCATACTTTGGCTTTGCAGTATTCGTCGATGGCGTGGCGGAAGGCGCGGATATGGTCGGGGGTGCTGCCGCAACAAGCGCCGAGGATGTTAGCGCCGGCATCTAATAGCGCGGTGACCCCTTGGACCATTTGGTCGGGAGTTTCGTCGTAGACGACTTTCATTTCGATGAGTTTTGGCTGGCCGGCATTGGGTTGGGCCATGACGGGCAGGTCGGTGACTTGTTTGTAGCGGGCCACGGCCTGGCAGGCGCGCTGCATATCCATGCCGGTGCCGCAGTTGAGGGCGACGATATCGGCGCCGTTTTCTTGCATGAATTTGGCGGCGCGTTCGGGGTCGATGCCCATCATGGTGCGGAAGGTGGAACCGTCGAGGGTGACGTCGTAGGCCATGGAGCCGATGACGCACGGTGCGCCGGCGGCTTTGGCGGCCTGGAGGCCCAGGAGAAGTTCTTCAAGCGAGGTTTGGGTTTCGATGATGATCGCATCGGCGCCGGCATCGACGAGGGCCTGGGCTTGCTCGTTGAAGGCGTCACGGACTTGGGCTTCGGTGAAATCGCCGTAGGGTTCCATCAAGCCGCCAAACGGGCCAATGTCGCCGATGATATAGCCTGTTTTATTTCCAAATGCCTGACGGACGATGTCGACGGCGGCCTGATTGACCTCGACCACTTTGTCGGCGTTGCCGTGGCGGTTGAGCATGATGCGCGAACCGCCGAAGGTGTTGGTGAGAATGCAGTCGGAGCCGGCCTCAGCATAGCGGCGCTGGATTGCTAGCACGCGGTCGGGATGGGTGAGATTCCACTCCTCGCCGCAGTTCCCTTGCTCCAATCCGGCGAACATCAATTGGGTGCCCATGGCGCCGTCGCCGAGCAGGGGGCGGTCCTGGAGGGCCTGGAGCAGGGGCTTTTTCATGGCTAATCGTCGGGAATGTAGTATCGATACGCCGGCCTGGCGTATTGCCTTGCAGCGGCGGATTTTAGTCTGCGTGCGTGGTGTTCAGTCAACGCCGATAGCGTTAGGACAGCATTGATTGTACCTGGATTGTCCGCGGACGGCAGGGCTTTTTTTGCGTATCGTAGTGCCCATGACTTGCGGCGGCGCGTGGGAAAGTTACGATAATTAGGTGCTTCGAAACTCCACATATTGAGGGGAAAACATGACTCAGACTGCTACTTTGACGCGGTGTGTTGCGGGTGTGGCTTTAGTTGCTGCGACGGCTTGGATTGGACTTCAATCTTGCTGGGCGCAGGCGGACAAGATGGGCGGCGATGCGAGTGGATCGCTGCCGACAGTTCGCATGAGAGCGGGTTCGACCACACCGTTCAAAGATCATGAAGGGAATACCTGGCTACCGGATTCGCCGACGAAAGAGGGCGGATTTGAAGGGGGCGAAACAATTGACCGGCCAGACGACATGGAAATTCAGAACACGAAAGACGCGGGCTTATACCGCAGTGAACATTACAGCATGGACTCGTTCACCTACAAGCTGCCCAATGGGAAGTACGTGGTGAAACTGCACTTCGCCGAAACATACGACGGCGTCGGCGGGCCGGGGGACCGAGTGTTTTCGTTCAAGGTGGCGGATAAAGATTTCAAAGATTTTGATATTTGGAAGAAAGCCGGCGGGGCACAAAAGGCATACGTGGAGAGCGTGCCGGTGGAAGTTACAGACGGGAAGCTGAAGATCACGTTCACCTCGGACGTGCAGAACCCCTGCATCAACGGGATTGAGATTATTCCGGCGGATAAAGCGGGAAGCTGATGATGCGGTTGGCCGGCGCCGCTTGTCGTAGAAGCTGCATATAAATCGAATCGAGTGGGCCTAAGCATTGGGCACTTTCAACACCTCCTGGGGAAGGGAGTTTGCGTGTTCAATTTCAAGTTGCGCACGTGCTGCGCCGGTTGTTTGGTTCTGCTGACGATTGAGGCGAACCGTTTGGTTCATGCGGCGGATAACGCTAAATTGGCTGCTGCGCCGGCAGCAACAACTGACGACGGAAAGGGGACGAGTGCGGCTGAGTCTGCGACCGCGCCGGCAGTCAGACACGCTCTATCGGCATCGGAAGATCGGCGGCGGATGTTGGAGCTGCTGCATTTGCCGACGAGTGAAGGCCCGTTTCCGCCGATGGCAGATGATCCGAAACGGCCGGTAAATTCGCGGCCGGCTGGCAAGGGGAGCAATTACACCGACGATGAAGGGGACACGATTGTCCGATCGAGCTACGGAAGTTGGTCGAACTACGACGACGCGAAGGCGAACCCGTATCCGTTGCCTGAGGTATTGGTGTTGAAGAACGGGCAGCCGGTGACCGATGCGGAAACGTGGGGGAAAAAACGACGCCCGGAAATCATGGAGGATTTTGATCGGGAAATTTACGGTCGGGTGCCGGCGGAAACCCCGAAGGTGAAGTGGGAAGTAACGAGCACGGAAGACGACGGGAAGGTAAAGATTAAGCATCTGGTTGGGCACGTCGACAATTCAGCGGATCCGGAGAT
>DASXPQ010000469.1:0-5045 GCA_036493575.1 Pirellulales bacterium | reverse complement strand
CAGTAGACCGATATTGATGACGTTTTGATTCGGATACGTGACGGGCCGTTGTGGAATGAAGGAAACGCCCTGGAGTTTACCGGTGGCCATTAAGCTGCCGGTGAAGGTAAGGAAGCCGAGTAATACTTCGGTTACCAAAGCAATGACCGTTAGTTTTGATATTTCGGCGCCATTTCCGGGGAGCATGTAGAACTCGGCAAGACCGACCAGGCCCGCTGCCAAGCCGCCGAAGGCATGCGAGAGTGCGGTCCGTTGGGGCACGGCTGTGAGCGGGACTCGCGAGAGCGGGTAACCGACGGCATAACCGGCTGCGATGGCGAGAATGACCCAGCCGTGATAGACGATGCCGCTAAAAAACCAGGTGGCTAAAATTGCAAGGAGCATTCCGCCGGCACCGGCGAATACGCCGCGACGAGCCGTCTTTGGGTCGTTCATCCAATGAAGGGAAAAGATGAACAGCGCTGTGGCAACGAGGTAAGCAATTTGCTTGATGGCTTCCATCAGCGCTTCCCTCCTTGGCCGGGCGCTTTGAACATCTTCAGCATTCGGTCGGTAATCAAAAAGCCGCTGACGATGTTCGTCATGGAGGCAAACAGTGCGACGCCGCCCATCAAGCGAATTGCCGGCGGATAACCTTCGCTGCCGGTCACGATGATGGATCCGACGACCGCGATGGCGGAAATTGCGTTTGTGAGCGACATCAATGGTGTGTGCAGCAGGCGGGACACTCGCAGGATCACGCCCAGTCCGATGAATGTGGAGAGCATGAACACAAACAGTAAGGACGAGTAATTCTGCGGAGCGGTATGTTCTTTCTCCAAAGCCTTCGTCGAATCGGTTGGTGTGGTCGGCGGCGAAGTTGCTGAAACTGGCGCTGGTCCTGGAGTCGCGGCGGTCGGAACGACCGGTGATGCAGGAGCTGGAGCGGCAGGGTTGTCTGTTGGGGGAGGCAGAGATGAATCGGCGGGCGCAGGAGCGGCTGTTTTATCGGGACTGCGGTCAGCAGAGCCACAGCCCTGCGCAGCAATCATGATTAGTGCCAGGCCAACGCTGACTATCGATCGTCGATAAATTGCAGGAATCATGGACATGGCAGATTAAGGAGTTGTCGGACGCGCGGATTGACGATCTCGCCGTCGCGGCAAATTAATGTATCTCGGGTAATTTCGTCGTCGGTGTTCACCTTGCCGGGGAGTCCGAGGCTGAACAGATGCTGCAGGAAGGTGATCACGTTTTTGCCGAACATTTGGCTGGCATGATAGGGCACCTCGGAAGGCAAATTGTTTGGCCCAAGAATGGTTACGTCATTGACGACCACGGTTTCGCCAGGCTTGGTCAGTTCGCAATTGCCACCGCGCTCGGCGGCCAAATCGACCAAAACAGAGCCGGGCTGCATCAATTGCACCATGTCGGCGGTGACCAAAATGGGAGCTTTGCGGCCTGGGACCGCGGCAGTGGTAATGACGACGTCGCTTTCGGCGACCACCTTCGACATCGCTGCGCGTTGTTTTTGGTAGGCTTCCTCGTCCAGCGCTTTGGCGTAGCCGCCGGCGCCTTCAGCTTGGCCGGCTTCGACAGGCGTTTCGACGAACTTGGCGCCCAAGCTTTGTACTTGTTCTCGAACGGCTGCGCGCACGTCGGTTGCCGAGACTTGAGCACCTAAACGACGAGCACTGGCGATGGCCTGTAAACCGGCCACACCGGCTCCCATTACAAAGACTTTAGCTGGAGTGATGGTTCCAGCGGCCGTGGTCATCATCGGAAACATTTTTGGTAGGGCCGCGGCACCCATTAGTACGGCGCGGTATCCAGCGACCGTGGCCATGCTGGAAAGGACGTCCATGCTTTGAGCCCGTGTGATTCGGGGCACGAGCTCTAATGAAAATAATGTTACTCCGCGATCCGCCATGTCTTTCGCCAGTTGTGGCTGCGAAAGGGGATCGCATAGCCCGATGACCACTTGAAAGCGTTCGAAGTGATCTAAATCGGCTCGACCGGCTTGCGGGTTAGCGCCCAAGCACCGAACTTGTAGAAGGAGTTCCGCGGTAAAGACATCGCTTCTCGGGGCGATTTTCGCGCCTTTGTCGGTGTATTGAGAATCGGGAAAACCGGCCGCTTGCCCGGCGGTGGTTTCTACGACGACATCATGCCCGGCCTTGGTGAGGATCGGAACCAGATTAGGCGTCAGCGAGACTCGCCGTTCGCCGGGAAAAGTTTCTTTCAGTACACCGATTTTCATTGACTTGCCGCCAAGCGGGATTCAGGCAACTTAGTTCGCTTAGAAAACGTAGCTCATGCTGAAACTGGAGGAGGGACCTAACCGAGGATGCCTAAATACCCAGCGTTTAACGCTCTGTGGGGCAGCAATAATCGCCTATTTTGCATCTTTTGACAGTGTTCTCATGCTTTGGCTAAATTCGTGCCAACGACACTGATTGCGGATTCTGCCATAACTGAATCGCCGCTGGAAGCTGATCGCCGGATAGTCCGCGGATTTTTCAGGCCTTGATCGACCTGTGGGGTAATGGCATCCGGATACCGACATCCCTCCGCGGCAGGAGACCGCTACCCTTGTAAACAGCCTCGCTAAACGATAAATTGCGGGATTGCAAAAATCGAAGGAAACCCAGTCATTGGGAAGCAATAATGCCTGCGACGAAGATTAAGAAAACCGGCAAAACGTACATGGCCAAGCCGGGAGAAGTGAAGGCCAAATGGTTGCTCGTGGATGCCACGGACAAGGTTGTTGGCCGCTTGGCGAGCGACATTGCGATGGTGCTGATGGGAAAGCATCGGCCTACCTACACGCCACACGTTGCCTGCGGTGATTTTGTAGTGGTGGTGAACGCTGAGAAGATTGCTCTGTCGGGCAAGAAGTGGCAGCAGAAAGAATATCGGTGGTACACGGGTTACCACGGTCTGCAAACCGAGACTGCTGGTCATCGCCGCGATCGCCGGCCAGAATTAATTATCTCGGAAGCAGTTCGTCGCATGCTACCGAAGAATAAATTGGCTACCAAAATGCTGGAAAAGCTGAAAGTTTATGCTGGAAGCGAACATCCTCATCAGGTTCAGAAGCCGGAACCCAATGAGTTGGGCGTCGACTAAGCAAATTGTTGCGACGCGCTCAGAACCATACATCAACTAAAACAAGTCCCCAATAATCACTTACATGTCCACAGTAGCGTCTAAAGAAACTGATGGTTACGCATTGGCGACAGGTCGTCGCAAGAAAGCAGTGGCACGGATTCGCATCAAGGCCGGTTCCGGTCAGATCAAAGTGAATGGCAGAACGGTGGAGGATTATTTTCCATCGGAAAAGGATCGTTTTCAGGTTCTCGACGCTTTGAATCAGACCGGCAAGCTTACGTCCGTCGATGTGATTATTAAAGTGCATGGGGGCGGGCCCGCCGGACAAGCCGGGGCCTGCAAATTGGGATTAGCCCGGGCGCTGCGGATGTTTGATACGGAGCTGGACGAAATGCTCCGACACTCCGGTTTGCTGACGCGCGATGGCCGGATGAAAGAACGTAAGAAGTACGGCTTGCGCGGCGCAAGACGCGGTACGCAGTTCTCGAAGCGTTGATTCAGCCGGACGTGTGGCGTGCGGCAGTCCGACAGACCTGCGGGATTGCCTGAATGTAAAGTGGTACAATGCAGGTCTCTCCATCTGCATGTCCCTGTTGCGATGCCTGAGGCGCTACGATGCCCCGGCGGAATCTGTTGCTGATTCTCAGCGCTGCCGTAGTTGCGATATTTTGTTATCGGGCAGCCGACCCGCTGGCGCGGTCTTTCTCGGAAGCGGCCAACGCGGTTGAGCGGCGTTATGTCGATCGCGTGGACCGGCAGGCATTGTGGTCGGCGGCGGTTCGCGGAATGATCGGTGAATTAGGCGATCCTTACTCAGAATATATCAATCCCCAAGAAGCTTCTGAATTGGAGAAGATTCTGAGTCAGGAATTCAGCGGGATTGGCATTCAAGTTGGTCCGGAACCTCGTACGGCGCGGCCACAAGTGATTAGTCCCATTGTTGGTTCCCCTGCGTACAAGGCGGGAATTTTGGCGGGGGATGTGATTGCCAAAATTGACGGACAGTCAACGCGAGACATGAAGTATGCAGACGCCATGGCGCGGATCCGTGGCAAGACAGGTGAAGCAGTGCAACTTGCCGTTGAACGAGCTAACGAACATACGCCAATTGATTTTCCACCCATTCGCCGCGAAGTCATCAGTGTTGAATCCGTTGTGGGTGATGCCCGTGGAGCGGACAACCGATGGAATTTTTTGCTTTCAGGTAATCCGAAGATTGGGTATGTGCGGATTACCAGTTTTGGAGAACGAACCGTCGAGGAATTGAAAGCGGCCTTAAAGGAAATCCAATCGCAGCGCTTGCAAGGATTAATTCTTGATTTGCGCGACAATCCGGGCGGATTGTTGCGTCCGGCTGCGACTGGCGTGTGCGATTTGTTTTTGCCGGAAGGAACTGCGATCGTGAGCACGCGCGGCCGCAATGGCGAAGTTCAAAAGAAGTACGTAGCGGGCTCGGGCGAAAAGTTTTTGGATGTTCCAATGGTGGCATTAGTAAATCGCTATAGCGCGAGTGCCAGCGAAATTGTGGCGGCATGCCTGCAGGATAATCATCGAGCCACCATCTTCGGGGAGCGGAGCTATGGAAAAGGGACGGTGCAAAACATTATTCCTTTGGAAAGCCAGGGGCTGCTAAAGTTGACCACGGCGGAGTATTTGCGTCCGAGTGGGCATAACATTCATCGCCGTGAGGACGCGAAAGAGGGGGATGAGTGGGGCGTGATGCCGGACGTCGTGGGTCAGGTGCAAACTACCAAAGAGGAGCAACAGGAATGGGCAAAGTGGCGTCGCGATCGGGACATTGTTCAGGCCAACCATACTGCTGCAACGAACTTGGAGACTGGCAACGGCAAAGAAAATGGTTGGCAGGAACACGATCCCGTCCTTCGCCGCGCTATCGAATATCTTAATTCACAGCGCAAGACAGACAGCGCTACGAAGAATTATGGTTACGGGCA
>DASXPQ010000468.1:0-6378 GCA_036493575.1 Pirellulales bacterium | reverse complement strand
AAGTGAAAATGCAACTGGAGGCCGCACTAACGGCGGCGCAGGAGCGACTAACCTCGGGTGACGCTGCGGCGGACACCAGTGAGCTGTTCGATCCCACGTTACCTGGCGGGCGAGAATTTCGGACAGGGCGTTACCCGTTTGTCATGGGTCATTTGCACCCGCTAACGCAAACGATTGAAGAACTGAAAGATATCATGGGTCGGCTGGGGTTTACGGTGGCCGAGGGACCGGAGATTGAAGACGAATGGCATAACTTTGAGGCGCTGAACATTCCACAATCGCATCCGGCGCGCGATCCGCTGGAAAACTTTTATTTGGCAACCGCGAATGTGGGGCAGAGCGGGCCCATGCTATTGCGCAGCCAAACCAGCACCGTCCAAATACGTGTGATGGAAAAGCAAAAGCCGCCAGTGCGAATTATTTCGCTGGGGCGCGTCTATCGACCCGATGATGCCGACGCCACGCATTATCCGATGTTTCATCAAATTGAAGGGCTGCTCATCGACCGTAACGTGACGATGGCTGATTTGAAAAGTGTGCTGCGATTGTTTGCGACGAGTTTTTTGGGGCACGATGTGCACATCCGCTTCCGGCCGTCGTTCTTTCCATTTACTGAGCCCAGCGTGGAAGTGGACATGGCTTGGGAGACCATCGGCGGAAAGACGCGCTACGTTGAAATGGGCGGAGCAGGTATGGTTGATCCCAACGTGTTGCGCGCTGTGGGATACGATCCGGAGGAAGTTACTGGGTTTGCATTTGGCCTGGGTGTGGAGCGTGTATGTGCACGGCGGCACGGCGTGGCCGATATTCGTGAATTCTATCGCAACGATGTGCGATTTTTACGGCAGTTCTGATTGGCGCCGATGTCATTGTCTTGCGTCGTAATTGTCAAACAAAAAAATTGCAATTGCAATTCGGAGATTATCGGCTTCCCGCAGCTACCGAAGTACGGGTTAGGACGACTATACAATCGGATCGGGCCTGCTTATGATGGAAGAAGAGGGGGCAGGACTTAATCTTGCCAGCCTATAGGTCGGTACCGAGGAACTTTTGGATGAGGCCTCATCAGGGGCTGAGGATCTTCAAAACAGTGCTGCACCGACAGTCCGGTGCTGAAAGATTTTATTGGCCGAGTTCAGCTTGTGGCGAGTTGGACTGAGTCATGTTTTCACGGGAGGACTCCATGAGTGTTAAAGTATTGGTGGCAGACGATCACGAGGTAGTTCGACGAGGTTTAGCAAGTTTGCTAAGTGGCACCGATATTAAGATTGTCGCCGAGGCCAAAAGCGGTGACGAAGCGGTGAAGTTGACCAAAAAGCACAAGCCAGACGTCGTTCTATTGGACATTCGCATGCCGGACTCCGATGGATTGGAAGCGCTGGAAAGAATTCGGCGAGACCGTCCGGAACAGCGGGTCGTGATGCTTTCGACTTACGACAATCCTACCTACGTAGCTCGAGCAGTGGCCCAGGGTGCCTGCGACTATGTGCTTAAGGGTTCGACAAAGAGCGAGTTAGTATCGGCCATTAATTCGGCGGCTGCCGGGCAACCGGCGACGCGCAGCGGCGAGTTGCGCCGTGTGCAGGCGACTATGGCTACGCGTGAGCCGAGCAACGACGAGGATATTCCTTTGACTCAGCGCGAACTGCAAGTGCTGCGGCACATTGCGTTGGGGCTAAGCAACAAGGAAATTGGCCGTTCGCTGGGAATCAGCGTCGAAACCGTGAAAGAACACGTGCAAAACATTCTGCGCAAAATCGCCGTGACCGATCGTACTCAGGCGGCGGTGTGGGCTGTACGGAAGAGTTTGGTGTAACGAGAGTGAGCGGGACGGCGTCAACAAGCCAGACGCAATTTATTTTGCGCGCGGATGTGCTTTGTCATACGCCTTGCGCAGGCCGGCCGTGCTTAGATGAGTATAGATTTGCGTGGTAGCCAGACTCTTGTGCCCTAGCAATTCCTGCACGCTTCGAATGTCGGCGCCGCGATCCAGTAAATGCGTTGCGAAACTATGCCGCAGCGTGTGGGGCGTGGTGCGCTGGTCGAGGCCCGCGATTTTTAAATACTTTTCGAGCAGGCGTCCAACGCTACGTGTGGTTAACCGCTTGCCGAATTTGTTGGTAAATACCGGTCGTCGTGGTTGACGGGCCAGTGCAGAATCCAATTTCCGCGCTTTCATCCAACGGGCAATCGCTTTTTCAGCGTAGGACCCCAAAGGGGCCAGCCGTTCCTTGCGGCCTTTGCCGCGGACCCGGACGACACCGGCTGCTGTGTCGAGGTCATCGTCGTTGAGCCCAACCAGTTCACTTACGCGCAGTCCGGCGGAATACAGGGTTTCCAGCATGGCCCGGTCACGCAGCCCGAACGGATGATTTGCTGGGGGCGTTTCCAGCAAGCGGCCTAAATCGTCGCTGGAGAGAAAATGCGGCAGGTCGCGAGCCTTGCGCGGGTTTCGCAACGGCTTGGCGGGATTTGACGAGGCCCAGCCTTCACGCTGTCCGAAGCGGAAAAAACTGCGCAGCGATGCTAACCGTCGGGCGATTGTTGTTTTGGCGTATGCGGCTTCATGCAGACTGGCCACATAACCGCGCAAGTCCAAGGTGGTGATGGCCGACGGTGCAGGGCAGGGGCCGCCTGTTTCCGTGAGGTACTCCACCAAGCTTGCCAAGTCTTCGCGGTAACTTTTGATCGTCAGATCGGAGGCGTTTCGCTCCACGCGCAGATATTGCAAAAAGCGTTCGACGGCATTTTGCATGAGAACAGTACGGCGATTGGCAATTCGCGTGCGAGATTACTCAGGGACACGTCGATTCAAGGGATCGCCGCGCGCTCGCCTCTCGCTTCCTACTTTAATTCTTCCCGATCGACGTCGGTGGGCAGCGGCAGATCGAATCGTCTCGGACGGTGGGTGGCGGCAGCCTCGCTCTGGCGAATTTTCTGGCTCAGGACGGCGGCATCGTACCAGGAGAAGCTAAGCTCGGGATTCGAAGCATAGCGTCCGAGTGTGCGAAGCGCTTGGGCGCGACTGGCATCGTCGTACAAAAAAATGTATCGCTCGTTGCCCTTGACCAGCGCCAAAACATTGATGTCGTGCGACACAGCCCGTGCTCCCGATGGCGGTTTGCTGGCTTGCATGCTCGGATAGCAACCGATCCATCGGTCGCCCATTTTCTAGATGCTGCCATGGTTTGTTATCGGTTTTACGTCCGTGGCAACACCAACTTGCTTTAAGAGGCGCGGGCTGATGCAATCACATTTCTGCTTGCTGTTGAAGCAACTATGGTGGCCGAACGTGGCGCTAGCCCTTCAAGCCCCCATGCAGCCGTCTTTTTGAGTATGATCGTGACAATTGGAGCAGTTTTCCAAGCGGCGTTGCGCGCGCTTTAAGTGCGCTGCGAAGAAGTTAGCAATACCATCAACGACTGCATGAATGCAGTGGACCGGCAGTGGTTTTTTGCGGCGTGAATGACCGACCCAGCTGACCACACAGTCCGGTTCAGCTACCTTGTCAGCCACAGATTAGAAACAGCACGCCGAGGGCGATTGCCAAACGCATCATGCGGACACTCATTTGTGAATTAAACGCCGCCTCAAAATCGCGCACAGAAGCGATGAGTCGGTTGTGTCCGCCTTATCGGCAAAATCGATTGGTTTTCTCCATCTTAAATCAGTGCAAGTCTTTTATTTGACAGCTTGCTGGCAAGTGCGAGTGCGTAACGTCGAATAGCATATTGAGGACTAGCAACGTGCGAGGGAGCAGAAGTGGCGAAATGGCACACGACTTCCGCTTGCGGAATTCTTAGTGCTAGCACACAATGACGCTTTCGGCCGCCACTGGGGGCCGGGATGCGAAGCCCAATAGGATGATGAAATGTGGGTTCGAAAACGGTTAGACATTCGTTGGTCTGATCTAGGTAGCGGTCTGCGCGATTGCCTGACCTGCTGGAATCGTGCGGCGTTGGCCGACGATTTGGAAGATTTATGGTCGGCCAGCAACGACGCCTTCGCGTGTTTGTCGGTGCGATCTGGTTTCGATTTGTGGCTGCAGGCGTTGCGGCTCCCGCCGGGGAGTGAGGTGCTGGTTTCCGCCATCACCATTCGCGACATGGTGCAGATTATTGAGGCGCACGGCCTAGTGCCAGTGCCGATCGACTTGGATCCGGATGATCTATCCGTCGATCGCGAAAGTTTGGAGCGCGCTATTTCGCCCCGCACTAGGGCAATTTTGGTGGCTCATTTGTTCGGCACTCGACAGCCCCTGGAAACAATTTTGGAAGTAGCCAGAGAGCACAGTTTGTTCGTAGCTGAAGATTGTGCTCAGGCTTTTGCAGGGCGGCATTACACAGGGCATTCGCATGCCGATGTTTCCATGTTTAGTTTCGGATCGATTAAAACTGCAACGGCTTTGGGAGGCGCATTACTATGCGTGCGCGATCCTCAGGTGCTGGCTCGAATGCGCGAGCTTCAAGCGACTTATCCGGTGCAGTTACGCGGATCGTTCGCCAAGCGGATTTTGAAATACAGCGTGATGAAGTTGATGTCTTATGGAATTCCTTTCGGCGGCTTAGTGGGATTGATGCGGCTGGCGGGGCGAGACCCGGATCAATTTGTCACTGGTTTGACCCGTGGATTTCCTGGGCCGCAATTGTTGCCGCTTATTCGCAGGCAACCTGCTGCGCCGCTGTTGGGGTTGATGCACCAGCGGATTGCGTTCTTCAATCGCCGTGGATTAGCTCGCCGCACCCAGCGCGGGATGAGATTATTGGCGCTTTTGAACGCAACGGTACCAAGTCCCGGAGCAAGTGCCGAAACTCATAGTTTCTGGGTTTTTCCCGTGCTGCACGACGATCCATCGCGGTTAATGCGGCGGCTTCTGAACGCTGGATTCGACGCGTCGCGGGCACATAGTTTGTTCGTGGTGCCTGCGCCGACTGATCGCCCGGAACTGTGTGCCACGATAGCTGAGGCCATGCTCCCGCTAATTGTGCATTTGCCGTGCTATGCGGAAATACCAGAAAGCGAATTGCGGCATCTTGCGGATGAGGTGCGAGCCACCGTCCCGCTTAGACCGCGATCGATTGAGTCGCAGCGACGTTTCAAGCCGCTGGAAAAAGCTAAATCTAAATAGATTTCAGTGTGCTGTTTTCTATAAAGTGCACTTTTCTATACAGCGCACACTTCTAAACGAAGTCGCGCAGCGACGTCACGCCGATCGGCTCGCGACTCCAAAATGCTTCACCGTAATCGGTGCCGATGGCCCAACCCCAGTATGCTGCTTGGTCGCGTAGCCGGTCGATGATTGTCGGCGGCTTGGTTGACCGTCCCGTAATAAACTGGCTGGCATAGCATTCCAGGGCGGCACGCTTGCGATCCCAATATGGGCTGATGTCGAGTACAAACGTTGGAGGATCGACGGTGCGCAGATGAACGCACCAGTAGTACAAAATATGCGGAGGATGAAACGGCTCGCCGGCCATATCGGTTTTGGTAAGCTTCGACCAAAACCTTGCTGCTTCGATCAGTTGCGTCGCGGCGACGTGATCGGGATGAGCGTCGACCCAGTACGGAGCAAAAATCCATTTGGGCCGTGTGCGGCGAAAAACTTCGGCGAGTTGGCGGCGGGCCTCCAGGGTCGGTTCCAAACTGCGATTGGGCAATCCCAAGTTTTCGCGCCAATCGAGCAGTAGGATTGTTGTGGCGGCGGCTGTTTCTTTGGCACGAAGTTCGGGGGTGCCGTGCGGCGTGGGTTCGCCGTTGGTTAAATCCAGAATGCCGACGCGCAACCCTTGGTCTTTGAATCGCAGGATGGAACCGGCCATGCCGAGTTCGGCATCGTCTGGATGCGGGGCAACGATTAGTGCGTCGAGCATGGCGAGTTAGTTTTTGATGGTTAGCGACAGGAGTTTTTGGTTAAGATGCCGTTGTCATGACAGTGATTTGATTAAGGACTATACCTCTCCATCATTGCCGAACGGGCATCGAACGGCAATTCGCAGTTGAAAATGGGCTGGACGGAATTCGCACAATTTGCGAAAATTTTGGCCCTTTTCTATCGTCTTTTACTCTGGAAGCAAGCATGCAAGCGCATGCAAATAAATGGATGACCGTCACTTGGCCCCAGCGCGCTTTTGCTGTTGTGGCATTGGGTATTGCCGCCGTATGCGCGACTGGCTGCAATACCTTCAATTGGAAAGGGGACGGTTTCCATGATGAGTTTGCCCACTGGGGCGAAAATGCGCGGCCGGCCGGCGAACCGGGTCACTTAACCGGCCTGAGCGAACAAGCCCAAGAGGTTGAACGTAACTTGGGCATCCGGTAGCAAGCATGCCCTAGGACTCGCGGAACTTGGCTGCTGCTTGTCGGCGTACACCTCATTGA
>DASXPQ010000467.1:0-6364 GCA_036493575.1 Pirellulales bacterium | reverse complement strand
CCGACCTGAATATTGCGCAAGTGCTGGTGCAAAACCGCGTGGCTCTGGCCATGTCGCAATTGCCCGAGCAGGTGCAAATGCAGGGCGTGAATACGAATAAGCAATCGCCGGCTATTTTGCTGGCGATCAATCTGATTTCGCCCGACGGCCAATACGACAATTTATATCTGAGCAATTATGCCACCATTTTTATCAAAGACGCGCTGCTCCGCATCGATGGCGTGGGCAACATCAATTACCTGGGTGAGCGCGACTACAGCATGCGTGTGTGGCTAGATCCGAACAAAATGGCGGATCGAAATATTTCCACGGAAGATGTGATTTCCGCGGTAAAAAACCAGAATGTGCAAGTCGCCGCTGGTACTATTGGCCAGGATCCGGTGCCGAAGGGACAGCAATTCCAATTCACGATGAGCACGCTTGGCCGGCTGATGGACGACAAACAGTTCGGCAACATCATTATCAAAACCAATCAGGGAAGCAACTCGCAAGGCCGGCCTTCGGCGGCTGTGGTACGACTGAAAGACGTCGCTACGGTGAAGCTGGATTCACAGCAGTATACCCAGCAATGTCACTTGGATAAGCAACCATCGGTGGCGTTGGCGGTATTCCAACTGCCAGGCTCGAACGCACTGGATGTCGGCAATAATGTGAAGCGCAAAATGCACGAGCTGAAAAAGAGTTTTCCGCCAGGCCTGGATTACAAGATTGTTTACGACACGACCCCCTTCATCACCGAGTCGATGGCCGAAGTGGTGAAGACGCTGATTGAAGCCATGGTGTTGGTGGCAATTGTCGTGCTGTTTTTCCTGCAAGACTGGAAGGCCATGATCTTGCCCATGATCGACGTGCCTGTTTCGTTGTTTGGCACCTGTGCGATCATGGCCGTCATGGGCTTTAGCGCGAATAATATTTCTTTGTTTGGTTTGATTTTGGCCATCGGCATTGTGGTTGACGACGCAATCGTCGTGCTGGAAAACGTGGAACGCTGGATTGCCAAGGGACTCGATCCTAAATCGGCCACCATTAAGGCCATGGACGAAATCACTGGCTCGATTGTGGCCATCACCCTAGTGCTGACCAGCGTGTTTTTGCCCAGCGCTTTCTTGCCGGGCATCACCGGACAGTTTTACCAACAATTCGCACTCACCATTTCGGCGGCGATGATTATTTCGGCCATCAATGCAATGACGCTCACCCCGTCGCGGGCCGTCTCGGTATTCAAAACCGAAGTGAAAGAAGATGGCGGCCACGAACATACGCGCGAAGCATTACCTTGGTGGATTTTTATCCTGTTTGGCGCATTGGCTGGCCGCGCGCTATTAAAGCCTTTGTTGGCCAATTATTTTGGCATACCGTTGGGCGAAGACACACTTAGCGACGAACAATCGCACACATTGCTTGAGCTTTCGGCCCTCGCCGTTGTCGTAGGCGCAATCGCAGGTGGCGTGTTGGGTTGGTTTATCATCCGACCAGTGAATTACGTTCTGGGAATCGTTTTCCGTGCTTTTAACGCCGTTTTCGATAAGATCACTGCAGCATATGGCTGGACCATCGGGCGCGCGCTGCGAATTTGTGTCCTGATCGCGTGTGTCTACGTAGCTTTGCTTTACGCGACCTATTGGAGCATGGGACACGCTCAAACTGGATTCATTCCCGAACAGGACCAGGGCTATTTGCTTGTAAACGTTATGCTGCCCGACTCCGCTTCGCTGCAGCGTACCCAAGAAGTGATGCACAAGCTGGATGTCTTGGCCCTGGGCGGCGAACTAAACGGCAAACATTTCGATCCCATTCCAGGCGTCGATCATACGCTTAGCGTGGCCGGCCAGTCCATGCTGCTCAGCGCCAATGGCTCGAACTGGGGCTCGACGTTTGTCATTCTGGCTCCCTTCAGCAAACGGCACAGCCACGAGGAGTACGACGCCGTCGTTGCGGAAAAACTACGAAAATTATGCAATCAGGAAATCGACGATGCTGTTACCGGTGTATTTCGCGCGCCACCGATTCAAGGTTTAGGCAATGCCGGTGGCTTCCAACTGCAAGTTGAACAGCGCGGCAATGTAAATCTTGAAGAATTACAAAAAGCCACCGATGAGCTGTGCCGCGATGCCAATGCCGACCCTCTGCATCGGCTAATTGGCGTGTTCACCATGTTTCGGGCCGATACTCCGCAGCTGTTTGTCGATATCGACCGCACAAAATGCGAATCGCTGATGGTGCCGGTGCAGGACGTGTTCAATGCGCTGCAAACGTACATGGGGGGCTATTATGTTAACTTGTTCAACCTGTTCGGGCGCACGTGGCAAGTGAATTTGATGGCCGAAGGAGATTTTCGCACTACCAGCAAGCAAGTCGGCCAGCTGAAAGTCCGCAACAAGCTTGGCCAGATGGTGCCGCTGGCAACCCTGGCGACCGTGAAAAGCCAAGGCGGACCGGCGATGTACATGCGATTCAACATGTATCCCACGGCCGCGGTGAATGGCAATCCCGCGCCGGGCGTAAGTTCTGGTGACGCGATTAATTTGATGCAAGGTCTGTGCAACAAACTTGGTTTGCCTTACGAGTGGACGACCATTACGTTCATGCAACTTCTGCCAGCGAAGATCGGCATGTTTTTAGTGCCAGGGGCAATCTTGGGACTATTCGTGTTTGTGCTGGGCGCGGTGCTCGTGTTCCTGGTATTGGCCGCCAAATACGAAAGTTGGACGCTGCCGCTTTCCGTGATTCTGGTCGTCCCGATGTGTTTGCTATGCTCGGTCAGTGGCATGATGATTGCCCACTTGCCGGTCGATATTTTTGTGCAGATCGGCTACTTGGTCCTGGTCGGCATGGCGGCCAAGAATGCCATCTTGATTGTCGAATTCGCCCAGCAACAACGTGCGCTAGGGCTGAACTTGCACGATGCCGCCGTCGAAGCGTGCCGGCTGCGGTTGCGGCCCATCATTATGACCAGCTTTGCGTTTATCTTGGGTGTCGTGCCCTTGATTTTGGCACACGGTGCAGGGGCGGAAATGCGCATCTCACTGGGCACCGCCGTCTTTTCCGGCATGATTGGCGTGACGGCATTCGGGTTGTTCCTAACACCCGTGTTCTATTACAGCCTGATGTACCGCCAAGCCCGCCGAGAAGAGGCGAAAGAAAAAGCTGTGGCTGGAGCGCACCCGGCTGGAAAAACAATCGTTGCCATCCCGCCGCCAGCGCACGGTTAACGGAGCAATTTGGCTTGGCCACGATCTTCCGGCAACAGCCCCGCATGCAGAAGCGGGTTGGAGTTCCCATCGGATTGTTCCGCGTCTATGGACGATAAATCAGCGTCCTCAGCGCTGGATTGAGCGCCAATTGCCTCAGCTTTTTTGAACAGTTCGATCGGGGGCGGTGCGGGGCCATCGTCTTCGGTCCAATTGAAACTGGCTTCATCGCTGGTGCGCCGCAACTTCAGCCACTTTCTGGTTCGATTGTCGGCGACGTTGCTTTCGGCGAGCGTGGGCTGGAGATAAGTGCTGTTTTGCGTTTGTCGCGACGGAGATTTCTTCGCCACCGATTGCGTCGCTGCCGTGTGTGGAGTGCCCGAACGGCCAGTAGACCGGTTTGCTTTGGCGCCGGAAGTTGGTGGCGGCATAGCGTCGGCAGGTCCTGGCAGCGACCGATGTGGCGCACCGGGTTGTTGTTGATATGAAGGCAATTGATTCGGCTGTGAGTTTGTGCCTGGTTTGGTCGGTACGCCCTGCGAAGAATTCGTAGATGATTGTCCCGGTTCGGGAAGCGTGTTTTTGCCCGGTGGTAGCTGTTCTGCGTTTTGTGGAATCGTTTCCCCGAAACTTTCTACAGTGGCAGGGCTATCAAACACACCCTCGCAGCGCCGTTCCCAACCGCCGCCGAGCGAGCGATACAAATGCACCAGACCGGCATCGATATCGCCGAGTGCCTGCGCCAGCAAATCTTGCTGCTGCACGAGATTCTGCTCCAGCACGGCCACGCGGTTGAAATCGACTAGCCCGCCCTTGTACTGGGTAATGGCCAAATCCACGGCTCTGCTGGCGGCGTCGACGCTCCGCTGCATATCCTTGGCTTGGATTTGCGATTGCAGAAACTCCGCAATGCTATCTTCCGCTTCTGAATTCGCCTTCAACACTGTATTACGGTAGTGCGTGACCAGCTCACAGAATCTGGCATCCTGCAAGCGAACGTTGTTGATCAGCCGACCGTAGTTGAGCACGTTCCATTGAAATCCGGGCCCGATAGAGCCTTGCAGCGAATGATCCTTGAACAAATCGGTAAAACGCTGGGCATCGAAAGCCACGGAGCCGGTCACCGAAATGGCCGGATACAATTCCGACTCGGCAATGCCGATTTGCGCACATTGCGCGGCCGCCAGTTGCTCCGCTCGGCGAACATCGGGCCGCCGCATCAGCAAATCACACGGAACACCCACCACCACGTCCGGCGAAACTGGCGGAATCGGCTTGTCGCCAAGCTTCAGCATTAAATCTTCCGTCGAAATTCCCAACAGCACGCACATCCGGTCGTTGGCGGCCCGCAATTGTTTTTCGAATTGCGGAATGAGGGCCTCGGTCTGCGCCAACTGGCTGATCGCCTGCTGAGTATCCAAATCGCTGGCCAGTCCGCCTTGGAACCGCGCCTGGGCAATTTCTAAGGCTTCGTTTTGAATTTTGATGTTTTCTCGGACGTATAAAATCTGTTGCTGCAGCGTGCGAATCTGAATGTACGTCGTACCCACATCGCCCAGCAGCGTTACCAGCACGTCGTCATAGTCGAACACCGATGCGTTCAACTCGTCCTGCGCGGATTCAATCGCTCGGCGGAACCGCCCCCAAAAATCCAGTTCCCAAGCCAGATTGAAGCCGAGATCCCAATTGTCGAAGAATCGCGTGGTTCCCGGAAATCCGCCGCCCAAAAAGCCTTGGTTGGCTTCCAAAACGCTGGCGGCGTTCCGTGAATAACTGCCCACCGCCTGCTGCGTTTGTGGGAATAAGTTGCCGATGGCAATCGCTAAGGCCGCACGCTCCTCGAGAATACGGAAACAAGCTTCCTTAAGCGTAAGATTTTGCTGCACCGCGCACTGAATCAATTCGTTCAGTTGCTGATCATTAAACGCCGTCCACCATTGGCTTAGGTCGGGTTCGTCGGAAGACAGTCGCTTATCCGTGGCGTCGATCCAGTGATCAGCGACATCCGCGCAAGGCCGGTGATAATTCGGACCGACTTTAAAGCCGTTGGCTTTATATTCGCCCCACGGAGTGCAGCCGGCAGCGAATAATTGACCGGCCAGCGCAAGAAACGCCAGCGGGGCGACGCGGCGCCGCTTGTTCTGACGCGACGGCCAGATCACGGCGAATGCTTCGACGATTTTCGACAACGCCCCCCGCATGCTTCCTCCCTGAACTCGCGGTCACTGTTATCCCAGCATTCCCTCACCACGCGCTCTGAAATCCATGCCAGCGGCGCGCAGCAATGCTGCGGTTCCATTTGCGTTATCGGAAAACTTTAGCCCCTAGGAACAGTCAAAGTATTAAGAAATCTCGGCGCAGATTGCCCAGGCTGCCATGTTGGGAGCAACTGTCTCTAGGCGGTCAACAAAGCGATCGGATTAGCAGTAGTGGCCTTATTTTTGTGCCAAGTATTCTTGGTTCCCGCTGTGCCGGAGCCACCAGACGTATCGTCCTCAAGGTCGAAAGTTCCAGCCGTAAAGCCGTTTCCGGTGGCGGTGTTGCTGGTGAACGTGTTCTGATCCGAGTTATGGTCGGCATGAATTCCTGCGCCGCCGTTATTCTTGAAGGTATTGCCGGTGATGGTGTTGTTATTTGAATCCATCAAAAAAATACCAGTTGATCCATTCCCATTAGCGGTGTTGCCGGACAATACGTTCATGTCGGAGCCTTCTAGCACGAATCCGGAGGTTAGATTGTTGCTGGCGACGTTTCCCTTCAATGTGTTGCTGTCACTGAAAATTTCAAATCCACCCGAGTCATTCGCGGCACTATTGTTTGTCAGAGTATTGGCGCCGCCTGACACTACGAAACCCTCGGGATCGCCGGTGCTTGTGTTGGAAGTAAGCGAGTTGCCGCCGGATGCGTCGATTTCAAAGCCGTCATTCGCGACGTTGCTGATCGATTTATTTTGCGACAGGGTATTGCCTGTCGCGGTTCCTGTCAGCTGAAAACCTGTCCCGTTTTGTCGAGCAGTATTTCCTGAGAGGGTATTGTTATTGGACGAATCAAGCTTAAAGCCAACTCCAGCATCGGTGTTAAACACTCCATTAAACGATGCCGTGTTGCCGGTGAGTTTATTTTGATTCGAATTTGCTAGATCGATGCCGTCGAGGTTACTGCTAACGATATTG
>DASXPQ010000466.1:0-4800 GCA_036493575.1 Pirellulales bacterium | reverse complement strand
AATTCCCCCGCGAAACTTTCTCTCCGTCCCCGGGTTTGATCTCTTAGCCACCTGCGCTTTGGCGCAGCGGCCATCAAAGTCTTCCGGGCGCAATGGAGATCTTGCCCATGTTTCAGGCAAGGAGTCTGAGATTCTGTATTTATGTTTTCGCGTTAGCAGTTTTCGGTTCGCTAGTCACCAGTTCGGCAAAATCGGCACGGGCCGAAAACACCGGCAGCTCCAGCGATCAAATTGACCGCGCTGCCTGGCAAAAATTACAGACGATGTTTTCACATCGTTCCGCCAACCGTCACGATTCGCGCATGGCCGGACGCAACTTTCACGACGGTGGATCCGCTTCAGCACACCGCAGCTTTCACCATGGCCACTCCGCCTGGGCCCACCACGATTTCCACCGCGGCCGTTGGAACGACTATCACCGCGGCCCGGCTCAGTTTGCCCAGTACCATCATCACCACGGCAATGCTCAGTTTGCGTGGCAACATTCCAGGCGGCACGATCGCTGGCAAGACAGCCGCAACGGCCCGCCGCAATTCGCCCGCCACCACCATCACCGCCACCACGGCGAGTCGCAATATGCCTGGGGTAATCATTACCGCGGCGACTATCGCGGTGGCCCTGGACCGCAATTCGCCCAGCATGGTTTTGGTCCGCCGCACGATCGATTTGCTTTCAATGATGGTCCCGCCTTTACGCACCGCGGATTTCGGCCTGACGGCGGTTTTGGCCCGCCCGACGGCAATCGCGCCGCTCGCGGCCTGAACAGCATGGCCAGCTTCGAGGCCCGCTTAGATCGCCTCGACAAACGCCTCGACGCCCTGCTGCAACAAATCCGCGACACTCACCACGAGCAGCCGGCAAAGTAGTCAGCACTGCATGCGATACAGCCCGACTGTGTCAGTCGGGTCCGCGGCACAATCTTTCCCGAACATCGGCTTGTGCGTGTCAGCCCGGTACGCCAAGCCGACAAGACCCCGGTGGAATCCTTCGTTGGAACCACCGGGGTCGCTTTGTTTTATGATGTCGTCGCAGCCACCATAATCCAATCAATTAAGCCGCTAGGCGTTACATCGGGCTCATAGGCGCGGCCCGCCAATCCTGCTATATTTTGCCTTTTCAGTTTCCACTACTCGGAGGATTCAATCATGGCGAAGCGCAGGCCACTGAAGAAGCTTGTTCAACGAGTTCGGGCTGGAGTGAAAAAGCGTCGTGCCAAGCGCGTGACCCGCAGAACTGCCCGGCAAGCCGGCCGTCAAGCCGCTCGGCAAATCGGTCGCAGTAGCTAGTACAGTCCACCGCGATGGCTGAGCACAGTCGAAAGACGGCTGGCTGCGTTTTAATTCGCCGGGCGCACGATCGGCTTGTGCAGCCGTTTACTATTCATTGCAGGATTTACCATGGCCGTCCCTAAGCGACGACAATCGAACCAAAAAACCCGCAGCCGCCGGTCTCACGATCAAAAGCATCCCAAGCAATTGACCTACTGCTCCCAGTGCGGCCAGGCCGTCCCTACGCACACTATCTGCCCCAAGTGCGGGCACTACATGGGCCGCACCGTCGTCGAAGCAGAAGAGAAATAGTTGAAGTTGTCTGGACCTGGCTCTCTAACGTCTGTGTTTCTCGGCGCCTTACCAGACACCAGACACTAGGCCCCGGACACCCAGACCTCCATGTCCACTGCCTTCCTCTTTCCCGGTCAGGGCGCGCAAACGGTCGGCATGGGGCGCGAGCTGTCCGCCTCCGCGCCGGAAGCCAAAGCAATCTTCGATAAAGCCAACGACATTCTCGGCTACGATTTAGCCAGCATCTGCTTCGAAGGCCCCGCCGAAAAACTCAATTCCACCGCTTACAGCCAGACGGCCCTGTTCGTCACCTCCGTCGCCGCTCTGGCGGTGATGAACGAACAGCAAACCGACGTCGTCGAAGACTGCCGCTACACCGCCGGTCTCAGCCTGGGCGAATACACCGCCCTCTTTTTCGCCCAAGCCATCGATTTTCGCGATGCCCTGCTCGTCGTCGCCGAGCGCGGCGCCGCCATGCAGGCCGCCTCCGACGCCAGCCCCAGCGGCATGGTCAGCATTTTAGGATTGGACCGCGAACCCATCGAACAACTCTGTCGCGATTGTGCCCAAGGCGCAGTGCTCCAAATCGCCAACATTCTGTGCCCCGGCAACATCGTCGTCTCCGGATCCAAAGCCGCCTGCGCACGAATTGAAACAGCTGCTGCAACCGCCGGCGCAATGAAAACCATTCCGCTCGCCGTGGCCGGCGCCTTTCACACGCCCTTGATGCAGCCGGCGGTAAACCGCCTCACCACGGCGCTCGGCAAAGTGAAACTCCGCCAGCCGCGCATCTCGGTCGTTTCCAACGTCGACGCGAAGTCGCACAACAACCCCGAAGAAATCCGCCAGTTACTCGTCCAGCAAGTCGTCAAACCCGTCCTCTGGGAAGATTCCATCCGCTGGCTGCTTGCTCAGGGCGTCAACAAGGTGTATGAAATCGGACCGGGCCGCGTCCTCCGCAGCCTGATGAAACGGATCGATCGCAAAGTGGAATGCCTCGGCGCCGAATAATAAACGGGAGTGTTCATGCCGCACGAAGTTAGCACCAAAAAATTCGCAGTCGATCTGTCCGGCCAGGTGGCCCTCGTCACCGGCGCCTCGCGCGGTATCGGCAAAGCCATTGCCCTGGCACTCGCCCGCTGCGGCGCCAAAATCGCCTGCATCGCCCGCGATACAGCGAAGTTGGCGGAAACCGTCTCCGCCATCCAAACCGCCGGCGGTCAGGCCGAGGCCTTTGCCTGCGACGTCACCAACGGTGCCGCAGTCGGAGAATTGGTCGAATCCATCGCCGAAAAATGGGGCCGGCTCGACATCCTCGTCAACAACGCCGGCATCACCCGCGACACGCTCATTCCCCGCATGACCGACGAGCAATGGGACGACGTGCTGAACACCAACCTCCGCGGCACGTTTGTCTTCACCCGCGCTGCCACCCGCCCCATGATGTCGCAGCGCTACGGCCGCATCATCAACATTTCCAGCGTCTCAGGCCTCATTGGCAATCCCGGCCAGGCAAATTACTCGGCCTCCAAAGCCGCCATCATCGGCTTCACCCGCACCGTCTCCAAAGAACTCGCCAGTCGCAAAGTCACTGTGAACGCCATCGCCCCCGGCTTCATCGAAAGCGAAATGACCGCCGCTCTGGGCGAAGTACTCCAAGAACAAGTGAAAACCCGCATCCCCGCCAAACGCTTGGGCACTCCCGACGAAGTCGCCGACGTCGTTCTATTCCTCGCCTCCCCCACCAGCAGCTACATCACCGGCCAGTGCATCACCATCGACGGCGGCATGATCATGTAACCACGTAGCCGAGTCTCTCCGAGACTCGGAACCTCCCTACGCGGTAACCTCCCTCACTTCTTCCCCACTCCGTCTAAAAATTTCTGATACTGCGCCTGCTGCTTTTCCCATTTATCAATCACCGTCAGAAAACGCGCAGCTCCATCCTCCTGTCGCTTCATCAGCTCCTCCTGCCGCTTCATCATTTCTTCCTGCCGAGCCAGCAATCCTTCGTAGCGCTTGGTCCGTGCGATTTGCTCCTGGAAAATCTGTTGATAAGCGTCTTCAGGTGGCTTGACCGGCATCGGAGACTGTCCAGCCGCCGTCAGCACCAAAAATCCGCCGCAACTTATAATCGCACTGACAATCAATACGCTCACCAGACCGTTGTTTTTCATGTTCGCATCCGCGAGGAGTTAGGGGGGTGTGGATCGACTTGTTTCAATTACTGCTCTAAAATGCTCAGGCGCAGGCCCCAAGGCCCACGCATCCCGGCTAGACACCGGGGCCAGAAGCCGGTATACCTTGACTTTTCAACAGTAAACTATCTATCTTCCAACGATTTGCCCAACTTCTGCCGTTTCCCAGCCCCCGGGGAAAGCAGGGCCTATGGCCCAGCAGGGACGGTTAAGTTAGGGTTCAACCATTGTTTGCTTGTGCCAGGAGGATTCTAAAGGTGGCAACCGTTTCTGAACGCGTCATGGACATTGTGGCCACGCAACTGGGCGTGAGCAAGGATCAAATTACGCCCGAGACGAACTTCGTCAACGATCTGGGCGCCGATTCGCTCGATCAAGTGGAATTGGTGATGGAACTCGAAGAAGAGTTCGACGTCAACATCCCGGACGACGCCGCGGAAAAAATTCAAACCGTGGGTCAGGCCGTCGAGTACATTGAAAAGACGCAGAAGTAAGAGCGTCCCGCTATGAATCGCCGTGTCGTCGTCACCGGCCTGGGAATTGTCTCCTCCCTCGGCCACAAAGTCGAAGAGGTGTGGCAGCGCATTTTGCGCGGCGAAAGCGGAATCCACGCCCTTACCTTGTTCGACACCGCCCGTTTCAAAGTCAAATTCGGCGGCGAAATTGTCGATTGGGCCCCCGGCGAGGATTATATTTCGGCCAAGGAAAACAAGCGACTCGATCGCTTCACTCAATTTGCGCTCGTGGCCGGAGTCGACGCCGTCCGCCAAAGCGGCATTGAATTCTCCAAAGAGGACGCCTTCCGCTGCGGCGTCATCATCGGCTCCGGCATTGGCGGCCTGCACGAAATTGAAGAACAGCTCGCCCGACTCTTGTACAAAGGCCCCGACCGCGTTTCCGCCTTCCTCGTGCCCAAAATGATGGTCAACGCCGCCAGCGGTTATTTATCCATCGTGTATGGCCTCCGCGGACCCAACACGGCCGTGGCCACCGCTTGCGCCAGTGCCGCCAACGCTATGGGAGATGCGTTCCACACCATC
>DASXPQ010000465.1:0-4893 GCA_036493575.1 Pirellulales bacterium | reverse complement strand
CAGGAAGACGGCGATAAGTCGGGCGGCGGCGGCCAAGGCGGTGGGCAGCGGTCCAATGCGCCGGGGACCGGCAGCGCCGGCCAGAATACCGCGGCCGATGAAGGCGGCGGTAAAGCGAACCAGCAAGGCCAGGGGGAATCGTCCAGCCAGCCTGGGCAGGACAAGAAATCGGATCAGGCCACCGGACAGGCCGGCAACGAAAAGGGTCAAGGCTCCACGAGCCGAACGGGCAACAAGGCCGATTCCAAATTGGATGCCGGGTCCAAGTCGGAATCGAACTCGGATTCCCGAAATGGCGATCAAGCAGATTCCAATTCCAACTCAAGTTCCAGTTCCAACGCCAAGAACAGTGATCGATCGCAAGCAAATCCGGACCGGCAGCGCAACAAGCCGCCCGATCAATCATCAAAAAATCAAAATAAATCGGATGAGAAATCGACCCCTCCCGATCAATCTCGGTTCAAACCCGGCAAAGAGCCGCCGCAGGATCCGAATTATCCTCGGCAGCCGTCGACGGGGGCCGCCAATGGCATGGGCGGAATTGCCAACGGCGATAGCGGCGCGGCGCCGGAAGGACCCGGTACCAAGCCCGACGAACCGAATTTGTACTATGCAAAAAAAGCGACCGGCCTGGCGCTGGATTATTTGAAGAACGCCATGAAAAACGGTAAGAAAGGGGATGAGCTTTTGAAGGAACTCGGCTGGACGCGGGTGGAAGCGGCCGATTTTATCCGGCGCCAGGAGCAGCGGTTGCACGATGCCGAGCGAGCCGATCCCAACGATCAATCGCGCCGTGATGCGGAGGATGCACTGCGCAGCCTGGGGCTGCATCCGACCGGGACCGATCGAACGGGCGGCACCATCAGCAGCGACAACCAGCGCGGACTATCAAGTGGCCGGCACACCACGCCGCCGCCAGAGTATATGGAACAGTACAAAGCTTACAGCCAGGGAATTAACAGCGGCGGAAAGTAGTGGCTGGAACGACCTTTAGTCCGTTGTTTCTTCTGCACCGGCGTTATATCTTGCTGTCATGGACCCTGCGCCGCGCTATCTTGTGCCGTTTCATCCCAAGCGGATGGCGCATCATTTTACCGATGTGTTGATCATCGGCGGTGGGCTGGCCGGGCTACGGGCTGCCAATGCAGTCGATCCATCGCTTTCGGTGTTGGTCATTACCAAAGAAACGTCGCGGCAATCGAACAGCGCTTACGCCCAAGGGGGCATTGCCGGAGTGCTGGATCCGGAAGATCGGTTCGAGGATCACATTGCCGATACGCTGACCGCCGGCGGCAAGTTGTGCGACCGCGCCATCGTAGAAATGGTGGTGCACGATGCGCCGCAGCGCATTCGGGAACTGATTGATTGGGGAACGCATTTCGATTTAGACGGCGGCGAACTGGCCTTGGGACGAGAAGGCGGGCATAGCCACGATCGGATTGTGCACGCTCTGGGTGACGCCACCGGGAAAGAGGTGATGCGGGCGGTGATTGAACACACGGCCAGATTGCCGAATGTGCAAATTTGGGAGGACACGTTCACCATTGATCTGCTGACGTACGAGGGGGCCTGCCGCGGCGCACTGGTGTGGAACCCTCGGCACGGCAAAACGATGGTCTGGGCCAAACAAACTATTTTGTGCACGGGTGGTTGTGGACAAGTGTTTCGCGAAACCACCAATCCGGAAGTGGCCACCGGCGACGGGCTGGCCATTGCCTGGCGGGCCGGCGCGGAACTGCGCGACATGGAGTTCATGCAGTTTCATCCCACGGTGCTGTACATCGCCGGCAGCAGCCGCAATTTGATCACCGAAGCCATGCGTGGGGCGGGCGGGCGGTTAATCGATCGCCATGGCCACCGCTTCATGCCAGAGTACGATCCGCGCGCAGAGCTGGCGCCGCGCGACGTGGTTAGCCGGGCGATTGTTTCGCAAATGGAAAAAACGCGGCACCCGAATGTGTATTTGGATATGAGCCATTTGGATCCGGAAACCGTTCGCGCTCGGTTTCCAGGCATGTCGGCCATATGCGCCGAGTTTGGATTGAACATTACGCATGATCCAATTCCGGTGCGGCCGGGAGCGCATTACATGATTGGCGGGGTGACGGTGGATTCCGAAGCGCGCACCACCCTACCCGGCCTGTGGGCAGCAGGCGAAGTAACCTCGAGCGGGCTGCATGGTGCCAATCGGTTGGCGTCGAACAGCTTGTTGGAAGGATTGGTGTTTGGTGCTTTTGCGGGGGCAGGCGCTGCGGAAGCCGCGGCGCGAGTGCCCGATTCGTTTCAAGTGCTGCCGCTGGAGAATAAGCCGGTGCACGATGGGGGCGAGCCGCTGGATTTGGTCGACATTCGCAATTCACTGAAATCGCTGATGTGGCGTTCCTGCGGTGTGCGGCGCGATGCGGCACGACTGGGCGAAGCCGCGGAAGACATTGACCGTTGGTGCCGCTATGTATTGCCCAAGCAGTTCACCGATCCCAAGGGCTGGGAACTACAGAACATGCTGACGATTTCGCGGTTAATGATTCATGCAGCGTTGGAACGGGAGGAAACCCGCGGCGTGCATGTACGGACGGATTTTCCGGCGACGGATGATGAGCACTGGCAGCGGCACATTGCGTTTCGGCAGGTCGACGCATGAAAGTCATTCGCTGCGACGAGTCGTTCGCCGATCCGATTTTGGCGATTTTTAATGATGCCATCGCCAACACCACGGCGCTGTACGATTATCATCTGCGCACGCCCGAGGTAATGCAGAGCTGGTTTGCAGATAAGCAAAAGGGAAACTATCCGGTGATCGGTGTCGTGGATGATACCAGACGGTTAATGGGGTTTGGCACGTACGGCGTGTTTCGGGTGCGGCCGGCTTATAAGTACACGGTGGAGCATTCGCTGTATGTGGATGCTCAATTTCGCGGGCAAGGCGTAGGAAAAATTTTGCTGCGCGAGATTATCAAAGCAGCCGAGGCGCAAAACTATCACGTGCTGGTGGGTGGAATTGATTCATCGAATGCCGTGAGCATCGCACTGCACAAGCAATTCGGCTTTACACACTGCGGCACGTTGCGACAAGTGGGCTTCAAATTTGGCCGCTGGCTGGATTTGGATTTTTACCAACTGATTTTGAAAACGCCTGCTAAGCCGGTGGACGGTTAGCGGAGACTGTGCTAAAGCTGGTCCGGTATGCAGCTGGATTAGGTCTTGGTTAGAGACTGTTTTTCAGCATGCGAAGAAGATTGCATCCCCTCGGAGTTGTGGTACAATGCGGTCCCTTCGCAAAAGGCAATTCTTTGGGGCTGTCATGAATCTGAAGTCTGTTGTAGTAATCTCGACCGTTTTGGCGGCGTGGAGCTGTGCGCTGCCGGCGCATGGACGTGCTCCCACCGGGAAACAAAAACCAAAGACCAACGCGTCGGTGAGCGGTTCGTCTATTTCCAAAGGCAGTAGCGGTGGAACCATTACGCTAGCTGGCAATCTAAATTCGAGCGTCGGCTTATATTTGAGCGGCGGCACGCTGCAAGTTGCCAATAACAATGTCTACGGCGGCTCCTTGATTTTGAATAGTTCCCAGCTGAATAGTAACTTTGGAGCCATTGCTAGTATTATTCAACCGCCTCAAGTGGTGGCGAACTTCAATTCCGATGGAATCATTAATTATGCCGATCTGCAGTCGTTGTTGACTCTTGTGCAAGCCGGTCATGGTTCGATGGCCGGAAACACGACGATTGCCAATAATGGAACGCTGAATCTCAACGACAGCAGCAGTTCCTCGGGCGTGTGGAATACAATGGCCACCGGAGGCGCATTGAACATCATATCCGCATCGTCGAATGGAGGAGTTCTTTACTCTCAGCCGAATTTGGCGGACGCATATCACGTAATAGACCTGGGAAATTTTGGAGACTGGTTGAGAAATGAATATGTGGGGTCATTTCCGGCCGTTCTTCCCGCCCAAGGTATCGGTGAGATGGCCCGCGTGAACTATCTGCTGCGTGACTTTCAGGCTATTTCGCCTGCGTATCAGAATCCGGTGCAATTAGCCAGCTTGCTGGATACTTCCGGCGCGGGTTGGTCGCTGACCGCAGAATTCGGCGTCGACAATACTGGTGGCGTTGCCGTCGGAGCAACTGCGATTGACGGTAGCTCGCATGCTCTGTTGCTTTCGCCTGTGCCTGAGCCAACGGGAATAGTGCTGGCCGGTTGCGGATTTTTGGCACTCCTACTGGCGCGACGGCGATCGCGCTAAGTCAAGCGTTTCTTCTGTACTTCCTTATAGCGGAAGCAATCGACGGTGTGGTCGTTCACCATGCCGACGGCCTGCATGTGGGCGTAAACGACGGTCGGGCCCAGAAATTGAAAGCCGCGCTGCTTGAGATCTTTGGACCAACGGGCGGCAACATCGTCGAAGGGTGGCACTTCTTTCATGGTGCGAAAACGGTTGACGATTGGCTTGCCGTTTACCCAACCCCACATGTACTTGGCAAAAGTTCCAAACTCATCACGGACCTCCAGCAGTCGCTTTGCATTGTTCACAGCAGCTTTGATTTTGGCTTGATTGCGAACGATGCCGGCATCGCCGACCAAGCGTTTTATATCGCGCGCCGTAAAGCGAGCCACCTGGCGATAATCGAAGCGGGCGAAGGCAGCGCGAAAGTTCTCGCGCTTGTGCAACACGCAGCGCCACGATAGTCCAGCCTGAAATGTTTCCAGCACCAGGAATTCGTACAGTTTACGATCGTCGTGGACCGGCATGCCCCATTCGGTGTCGTGATAAGCAACATACAAGGAATCATCGAGCGGCGGCCACGGACAGCGAGATATGAGCGCAGATTTTTTGGACATGGACATAAGCGTAGGGCGAAATCTGTCGATTAGGCAAGCGGCTTAAATACT
>DASXPQ010000464.1:0-4362 GCA_036493575.1 Pirellulales bacterium | reverse complement strand
ATTGCCGACAAGCTGGCGGAGCGATGGAAATAGAGGCGGACTTGCGCCCGGCAGGATCTTAGCAATTAGGCAAATAGAACCGCACCACAGCCCGTCCAGTTATTGCGGCTGGCTTTGCTGAGTTTCATGCAAAACGGCCACGTCGGGCGGATCGCGAACGGCATCGGCGATGAGACGGGCCCATTCAAAATCGTTCTTGTAGGAAACTGGAACGAATTTGGCGGCTCGGGCGCCGGCGAATAACTTTTCCAAGCCTGTTCCGGTCCATTTGTAGTCCAGGAATGTGTCGCGAATTTTTTGGGCGAGCTCGGGGGACAAATTGTAGACATACCCGATTGTCGCCGGGGGAAAAGGCTTTGAGGTTTCGATAACTTGAAACTTGGTCAAATCGACCGTACCGTTGGCGACGGCCCGGTGCAACATTTCGCTGGCGACGGCGGCTGCCTGATAATCGCCGTTGGCAATACCTTGGATTGATTTCTCATGCGAGTCAGAAAAGCGGCAATTGTAATCACGCTGCGGAAGCAAATCGCGATCTTTCAAAAGCAGTATTGCCGCCTTGTAACCGGAGTTGGAAGTGCGGTCGGTAAACGTAATCGTTTTTCCCTTGAGGTCCGATAGAACATGGATGGGACTTCCGGCGGGGACAATAATTTGAGAGTAATTGCTGACGATACTGCCGTCGTCGAGTCCGAGAGTGCAAAATGGCACTAAACCGGCAGTGTTGACAGCGACTTGCACGTTGCCGGTGTTGAACCCGGCGACCTGCAACTTGCCTTCACGGAGGGCTTGAATTTCGTCATCCGAATTCTTGAATGCGACCATTTCCACTTGCTTGCCGGTTCGCTTCGATAGAGCATCGACAAGATCTTTCCATGCGCTGCGCTCCGAGTCGGCCGTGTCTGAGCCGATAAAGGCGAACATAAGCTTATTGGGAGAAATTTGCTGGGCCGCATCTTTAGGTGCGTCGGCCACAAGGTCGCCATCGGCATCGGTAAACTGCGGATCGAGCTGCATGGTTGTGGAAGCACCAAAACCCATTTGGCTCAGTAAAGTAGATTCTTTCTCCCGCGCCTGTTGATCCCATTGCCGCGATTTAGCGACGTACACCAGGCCAATCACAACGATCGCCAACACTAAAAGTGTTAAAACGCGCGCCACCGAAAACGAAGCCGCAGGAGGGTTGGATTGGGGAGCAGTGCTCATAACGGGACGCCCTTAGAAAATGATGAGAGGAGCGCGCATTCAGGAATATGCCTAATTGGCTTCCAGCTAACCACATTTTGGGGTGAATAGCAAGTAACTGGACCTACCACGAGCGTAAATGGTCGCGGAAACCGGCACCGGATCCGAGGGCGCCGAATCCGAGAATGAAAAAGTACTAAGTATGCCCTACGGTTTCTGAGATCGCTCCAATTCCGTGATTTTTTCCAGCCGACGGCTGTGGCGGCCCCCTTCGAATGGAGTATTCAGCCAGACTTCCACCAGCCGATCGATTAGCCGTTCCCCGAGCATGTCGGCCGACAAACACAGAACGTTCAAATCGTTATGACGGCGGCTCATTTCGGCGGTCAGGTCATCGTGGCAGGGGGCGGCGCGGACGCCTGGAATTTTGTTGGCGGCGATGCACATACCAATGCCGCTTCCGCAGACGAGAATTCCTCGGTCGACTTCGCCAGTGCTCACCTTGCGTCCGACGTCGGCGGCCAAATCGGGATAATCACAACTGTCATCACCAAATGAACCGACATCGGTCACTTCATGACCAAGTTTGGTCACCACTTCGACAAGCTTGGTTTTGACGCCAAAGCCTCGGTGATCGCAGCCAATGGCAATTTTCATCTACAGCTCCAGATCCTTAAGGCGCGACTCTAATTCTGCTTTGATTTGTTCCGCACAGCGGCGGTACTGTTCTTCAGGACCGCCGATTGGGTCGGAGATATCTTGTCCATCCATACTGAGCAAATGAACTCGGCTGCTGGCTTCGGGCCACCGATCTAAAATGGCCTGGCGGTGGGAGCGGGTCATGGTCCACACGATGTCGGCGTGGCGGACTAACTGCTCGCCGAGCGGCTGGCTTTCGTGATGCGAAAGATCGACGCCAATTTCCGACAGAACTGCTACGGCCTCGGGACTCGGACGGCCGCCCATGACGGCGGAAATTCCTGCCGACGCGATTACTACGCCTCGATCTTGCAGCTCCTCGGGCGAGCAGCGCAGCCGTGTGGCCAGCATGTTTCGGCACAGCGCTTCGGCCATGGGGCTGCGACAAGTATTGCCCGTGCACACGAACACGATGCTTAAGCAAGCAAGCCGCGAGAGTGTTTGTTCCGAAACAACCCCACCGCGAATCATTTCAAAACCATTCTGGCCGATTTTGATGACGGACGAAGCCTGGCCGAACCGAGTGCGACCATCGTCGAGCACTAGAGCGACATCGTCTCCTAAACCGGCAACGACCTCTTGGGCGGTCAGCGGGTCGGGTTGCCCAGCACGGTTGGCGCTGGTGAGCACTACGGGCCCGACAATCAATTTTAGGGTATCAAGAAACATAGGATGTCCGGGGACTCGCAAACCAACGGTTCCCGTCGGAGTAACAGCCTTGCGGACACCGGCCGGCAACCGCTCCAGCAAGCTTTCCGGATGATGATTGGCGCAAACGATAGTTACTGGGCCTGGCCAGCAGCGGCGAGCGAGGCGTTGGCCGAGCGGCGGCATTTGGGGAACATAATCGAGGGCTTCGTCGGCGCTTTTCAAACCTAACGTGAGCGGAGGTTGGCCCGGCGGGCGGCGCTTGACCTTGAGCATGCGGGTCACGGCTGCTTCGTCTAAGGCACTAGTAGCCAGGGCGTAAACGGTTTCGGTGGGAAAGGCGACCAGCTGGCCTTCGGCCAAAGCCTGTACGGCGCGATGGATGCAATCGCGCGTATCTTCAGCGCTGCGAACATCGATCACAAGAGGCGGCATCCGCATTCCCTTCCTAGGCCGGCGCTCAACTGACGGCGTCGGCCACTGGCCCAAAATCGTGAGAAGTGTTGTCGAGCTACTTTTTCGGACCTCTCCGCCGCCGTAAAGCTCGCCCGACCATATATAAATTTATCCGCCAAACTGGGGTAGGGTCAAGTTAGTGGGCCGTGGTGCATTTCGGCAACAATTGGCTAGATGTTCGGTAAATCACGGCATTCTTAGCGGTCGTCGGAGTTGAAGGGGCGCAGGCGGTAAGGGTACAGTGGACGACATGTACAGTTTGGCAGAAAAACTGACCGAAGCATCGCGCTTTCTGCTGGGAGTGGAATTGGTGACCACGCGGGGCACGATGGCCGATGCGCAAGCGCTGCACGCGCGGTCGTTTGCGACTGAATTGGTGCATTCCAGTCAGATTGATTGGGTATCGATTACCGACAATGCCGGGGGCAATCCGCAGCTCAGTCCAATGGCGCTGGGGAAGCCGATTTTATATGCCGGCAAGGAAGTGCTAATTCATTTATCGTGCAAAGATTTTAACCGCAACGGGTTGGAAAGCGCCGCATGGGAGTTGGCCAGTGAGGGGTTCCATAACATTCTGGCGCTAAGCGGCGACTACCCGGCTGCGGGTTATCATGGCCGGGGGAAGGCGGTGTTCGACATTGATTCGATCGGTCTATTGACCATGCTGGAAGAGATGAATCGCGGGCTGGCGCGACCCAAGGTGGGTGGCAATGCTCCGGCGAATCCAGTTGGGGCCACGAATTTTTTTTCGGGCGCGGTGGTAACAAATTTCAAAAGATTTGAGAATGAAGTCATACCACAGCTGTTAAAACTCGAGAAAAAGATTCAGTGCGGCGCCAAGTTTGTCATCTCCCAAATTGGGTTCGACGCGCGGAAAAGTCACGAATTGAAATGCTATTTGCGGCGTCGTGGTCTCGCGCAGATGCCCCTGATTGGAAATGTGTTTTTGCTGACGGCCGCGGCGGCCAGATTTTTCCGCAAGGGGAGAATTCCGGGCGTAGTGATTAGCGATCGCTTGTTTGACGAGTGCGAGCGGCAAGCCAAGAGTCCGGATCGTGGGGCAGCATTTTTCAAAGAACTGGCCGCCAAGCAATTGGCGATTTTTCGGGGGTTGGGATTTGCCGGCGGCTATTTGGGAGGCGTGCACACCATTGAGGACGTCCACGAGGTACTGCACAGGGAGGCATCTTTTGCCGCCGACGATTGGAAACTGTTTGCGCGCGAATTTCAGTTTCCGCAGCAAGACGAATTCTATTTGTTCGCACGCGACGAACAAACCGGCCTGGCTGATCCGGAGCGATTAAATCCAACGTATGAAGCATCGCTTGCCAAACGGACGGTGAACCACAATGTGACGTTGGGATATCGGTTCAG
>DASXPQ010000463.1:0-2237 GCA_036493575.1 Pirellulales bacterium | reverse complement strand
AACGTCGGCAATGCACCAGGACGGCGGCAGGTTAGTTTGTGAGCACTGCATCGTTCCGCGCACGTGCACCAGCGGTCCTAATCGAATTTCGAGGGGCTGTTCCTCCTGGCCTTTCTGCAACGTTCCCAAGCCGCCGCATTGTCGAGCTGCGTCCATCGCCAGCAGCGTGTGGCAGCTGCGATCCATTTTCACCGTGAAGAAACCTTGGGCATCTGTTTTTGCTGCAGCCTCAGCAGAGAACAGTTCCATTTGGCCTATGTGCTGCCAAAGGAGGTGCACATCGTCTTTGCTTTTCGCCCGATCTATGGGTGTGCCATCGTCGTGAAGACGTTTTCCGTTGCCAGACCAGAAATCGGCCACGGCAGCGCCGGCAACTGGCTGACCTGCTTCGTTGACCACTCGGCCATGCACTTCGCGCTCGTCGGCACGAACCATGTCAACTGAAATCAATACGACGATTGCCAAGCATGCAAAGCGGCTCATTGTTTTTGCCTTCATTGGTTCGGCTTTACATTCCATCCATTAACTTCGAGTATCCGGTATATAAAACAGGATTTCAAGTTGGAGTTCGCCCCTGGAAGTTGCGATTTATGCGGTTACAATACCGCTGACTGGTCGTGTTCATCCTTGGCATCTTGATTAGCGGCGCTTATTAACGCTGGAAAATGCTCCACGGGAGCGTTTATCCACGGTGATGGATCACGTGATATCTACTCTATCGAAAACGCCGCTGCACGACTGGCACGCTGCGCATGGCGGCCGGATGGTGGATTTTGCCGGCTGGTCGATGCCGGTGCAGTACAGCTCGATTGTGACGGAACATAACGCCACGCGCACGGCGGCGGGGTTGTTTGATGTTTCGCACATGGGGCGATTGAAATTTACTGGCGCCGAAAGCGAGATGCTTCTGGATTCTTTGGTCACGCGGCAGATTGTCGGTATGCCCACGGGCCAGGTGCGATACGCCCTGGTGACGAATGAGCAGGGAGGCATTCTGGACGATGTGCTGGTCTACCATTTACCGCAGGGTCGCAGCGGTTCTTATTATTTGATGGTGGTGAATGCCAGTAATCGAGAAAAAATCGTCGGCTGGATTCCGCAGTGGATTGGCGAACATGCGGATGTGCAATTCACCGATGTGACAGTGGATACAGCGATGATTGCGGTGCAAGGGCCGCTAGCGCTAAAGCTACTCCAGCCGCATGTCGACGGCGGTTTGAATACGCTGAAGTACTATCATGCGGCGGAAATGCGGATTGACGGTGAGCTGGGGATTGTCAGCCGCACCGGGTACACGGGCGAGGATGGTTTTGAGCTGATTGTTCTGGCAACTATCGCTGGCGGAATTTGGGAAGGCATTCTAAAGGATGGGCAATCGCAGGGCGCGATCGCAGCGGGGTTAGGGGCGCGCGATACGCTGCGTTTGGAAGCGGCGATGCCACTGTATGGGCATGAACTGAACGAAGAGATTAATCCGCTGGAAGCCGGGCTGGGGTTTGCGGTGAATTTGGAAGGACGGCGGTTTCCCGGCAGCGAGGCGTTGGCTGCTGTCAAGCGTCAGAAACCGGAGCGCGTGCGGGTTGGATTGGAGATGGCCGGGAAGCGAGTGCCACGGGAACACTTTCCAATTTTTGCCGGCGGTGCCGCGGCTGCGGCGCAGCAAATTGGCGAAATCACGAGCGGCACGTTTTCGCCGACGCTGCAAAAACCAATCGCGATGGGATATGTGCCGCCGCAATTTGCGCCGGTTGGGACTGAACTGTCGATCGACATTCGCGGGACGCGTGAAGCGGCGAAGGTGGTCAAATTGCCGTTTTATCGGCGTGCATCTTAACACCCATATCAAACAAATCTCGAATTAGAATTGATAGGAGACCGGCCGTGAAACCTGAGGAACTGCTGTACGCCAAGACGCACGAATGGGCTCACGTTGGGCCGGGTCCGCAAGGAGGCAAGGTTGCCACGGTGGGCATTTCGGCGTTTGCCGTGGAGGCGCTGACGGATTTGGTCTACATGCAGCTTCCGGCGGTCGGCGCGAAGGTTAAGGCGGGCGAATCGTTTGGAGAGATTGAATCGGTGAAAGCGGTCAGCGATTTGTACAGCCCCGTCGACGGCGAAGTGATCGAGGTTAATACGGCTTTGCCGAATAAGCTGGAAACGCTGAATACCGATCCCTATGGGGCGGGCTGGCTGGTGAAAATTAAACTGACGGATGAAGCCGGTTTGAAGAACTTGCT
>DASXPQ010000462.1:0-5576 GCA_036493575.1 Pirellulales bacterium | reverse complement strand
AAACTGGGGACCGATTCCGGAAGGGGCGGGTCATACCGCCTGCGTGCCATCGAGCATAGAAAAATCGGGACCGCCAACTCGCAACCGGCGCGAAAAAAAGCCCAGGGGTTGCACCCCTGGGCTTTGTTTCTGATGTGAATTTAACTTTAAGCTGCCAACCGCTTAGCGTTTCAGGCGGCTAGAGGCTTCCGGACCCGACGGCTGCGCGGTTTCCATACTCGGCGAACCGCTCTCGTCGGCGTTCGGCAGGGCATGAGGTTCCTGGGCCAATTGCTTGCCATCGGCCGTGTAATCGCCAACTTCGACCACGTGACCTTCAGCGTTCCAGCGGGTCCACTTGCCCGTTAGCACGCCGGCCACATAGGCGCCTTCCAACTGCTTTTGGCCGCTGGGATGCCACCAGGTGAACTTGCCTTGCTGCTTGCCGGCGACGTATTCGCCTTGCAACTGCTTCTGGCCGTTCGGGTACCACCAGGTGAATTTGCCGACGGGCTGATCGGCTTCATAACGGCCTTCCATTTGCTTCTGACCGTTCTTGTGCCACCAGGTCCACAGGCCATGGCGTTGATTAGCGCCTTCCGCGCCGGTTACCTGAGTGGAAGCGACGCCTTCCCAAAAGTCGTAGTTCGACTTGGTCATTTCTTTAGCATACAGAATCCAACCTTCGGCCCGTTTTTGGCCTGGGGAGTAGTTGTCGACCTGAGCCGCCAGACGGCGACCGTCGACATATTTTTCGCGCGAAGCAACTTTGCTGTCGGCGCCATACTCGACGACTTCGCCGTCAATTTGGCCTTGCTTATATTCAACCTCGCGGTGCTTCTGGCCGGTGGGGAAGTACCACGCACTTTTGCCGTTGCGTTCGCCGTGGTCGAATTCCCATTCGCTGACCTTGCGGTTCTTTGAGTCGAAAATTTTCCAGGTGCCGTTCAGCACGCCGTCTTCAAACGTAGCTTCGCCGACAAACGGCGGTTGGAAGTCTTTATACAGCGGTCCGCTGAACATAGAGGAAGCCGCATCTGTTTGGCCGTACCAGCGGAGCCAGCGGCCTTGGCGTTTTCCATAACGGTATTCGCCGCTGCCGATGAGGCGACCTTTTTCATCCCACTGAGTCCACAAGCCGTGGTTGTAGTAATTGCCTTCCGAATCTTGCGTCACGTGCCGTTCGACTTTCACCGTCGAGTTCGGATAACGTTCGCGAATGACTTCAACGCCGTTTTCGGTAGATTCCTCGGTGACGGAATCGGCGGCGGCGTCTTCGGCTTTCAACGGCGAGGCTTCCGTCGGATGAGCGATTACCGAAGGACTGGGCTCAGCGGCGCCCGCATGAGTCACGGCGTAATCGATGGTCGCCGGCAGCGTGGGTGTGCTCGAGTGATCTTCCGCAAATGCAATTGAGGCGACAACCGGCAGGGCACAGCCCAATGCCGTCCGCAAAATCCAGTGAATTGGCTTCCGTGCCATATGTTTCTCACTCCTTCGAGTACCGCGCGCCTGAATATATATTTGGCTGAGTGGCTGGCGGTTGCCTGATCGCGGCGGGATTGACCGGCAACACCTGCATGTCCGCTACACTCATCATTGGTTATCGGTAAGGAAGCGGCGGAATTGTCGATTTTTCCGGGATAATTCCTCGACGTTAATAGCCAAGGTAAGTCGCGACCTGTCTTAGGGTTACGGTGATCCGGAAAACTCTTCGAAAGCGGTAAACTCGCAGCCGTCTGCGCAGCTTGTCATCGGACGCGCGTAACACGGATGACGGACGAGGTTTGTTACACAGCTGAAGTGACGGACGGCCGCATCAAGTTCACCTATTTTCCGCCACCAACCCCGGCAATTCGGTCGAAGGTTTGACGCAGCGTGCGTCCCTTGCGACGGCAGAATAAATTGCCGGAAGTTTTACGCGGCCGCCTGTCTTTGTTCCAACTGGTCCATTGCTGGACCGAACCAGCCGCCGGGCAAGAAAGCCGAACCGATTAACCAGCCGATTGCCGCACCCCAGAGCGTATCGCTGCAGAAATGGTACGGTCCAGCCATTCGCTGCAAGGCAACCAACAGGGCGAAGCCGGCAAACAGCCATTTGCCGCGTGGAAACAGCCATGCCAGACCCAGTGCCAATCCGACGGCCGTGGCAGTATGCGCCGAAGTAAAACTTTGGCCGGCGTTGCCCGTTGAAAGCAATGGGAGCCAACCGCGAAATGTGCCCCAGACATTGGTGACGGAGGAAAGATCGGTTTTATACGGTCGGCCGCGAGCGACGAGCAGCTTCATGCCATCCGCCACCAAGCCTGATAAATAGGCGCAGCAAATAATGCGCGGCAATCGCCGGCGCTGTTGGGGGGCCAAGACCCATACCGACAGCAAAATAGCCGCGACGCCAGTTCCGTGACCAAAGACTTCAGCCAGATCGCTTGTCTTTTTAAGGAAGCTCGGCAGTTTTTGCGATCCGAACCAGCGGGCCAACGGAACATCGATGGACAGTGCCGCACAGCCCAACAAGATCAGCAAGATAGTGACTACCAAATTTAGCGTTGCTGATCGCCCCGACCTTTCAAGCAGGGGGGTTGAATTCGGCGATTCCGAGAGCGCGCGTTTTTGCGTCGACGATGGTCGATCGATTCGGGCCGACATGCTCATGATTTGCAATCCTTTGCACTCGCATCTTGCTATCGCACGACAGCAGCCACTTGGGCGTGAAGAATAGCAAGCTTCTGTGAACTGGCCTACGCCAGGATTCGAAAGTTCAGCCCAGTATCGCGTGCGGCACAACTATTTTGCATGGTTGAACTTAGAGAAACCGCTTGCTACGATGCGTGGAATTGCGAATCGCGCTAGCAGGCCCATCAACAGTTGCGGGGGAATTTCAATGTCGAAGTCTGTCATCATGCTGCTGTTCGTCACGCAAAGTCTCGGTTTCAAACACACCGTTGTGACGCGCCACGACGACCAGCTTTCTTTGGCTGAGCAGCAGGTCGTGGATTGGGGGAATTCCAGCGGACTTTTTCATGCCGACTGCACGCAAGATGTCGCCCAAGATCTTACGAAAGAAAATTTGCAGAAGTACGACATTGTGATGTTTTACACGACTGGGTTGCGGAAAAAATGGCCCGTCGACGACGCCACGCTGGACTATTTATGCAACGATTGGGCTAAACAAAAAGGCCACGGTTTTATTGGCGTGCATTCCGCGACCGACACGCTTGAGGACTATCGGCCCTATGTGGAAATGATCGGTGGTTCGTTCAACGAGCATCCCTGGTCGGCCAAGAGCGATGTGACGATTGTCGTCGACGATCCGGACCATCCCATCTGCAAACCTTGGGGCAAGGAATTCACCATTACGGACGAAATCTATCAGTTCAAAAATTGGCAGCCGGATAAGGCACGCGTGCTCATGAGCTTGGACATTGGACGGTCTGTGTTCAATCACGAGGTGCAAAGGAAGATCAAACAGCCGTATCACATTCCGATTGCCTGGTGCAAAGATTATGGCGATGGCAAAGTGTTCCACATGAGCTTGGGGCACAACGAAGCCGTGTGGCAGGATCCGCGATTCCGCGATTCGATGCTCGGCGGCATCAAGTGGGTATTGGGACAAGAACCAGGCAGCGCCACGCCGAACCCGGAGGTGGATGCCGCGCAAGTTGAAAAAGGCAACGCGGATGTTGCTGCAAAAACGGCGGAATTGACCGAAAAATAACGCGTGACGATTTGCGCTAATATCCCGCCGACACTAACTCGGTTCGTTCTTCATATTCGGTGCGGACGTTGGTCACCGGGACTTTTCGGACTTCTTCTTGTTCTTCGTAACGCACCGTAGTCACAGGCACGGTGCGGCTTTGCTCTTCTTCGACCCATTTCTGCGTGGTCACCGGTACTTTGTAGGTTTGTTGCTCCTGGACGTACTTCATCGTGGTGATTGGCACTTTGCGCACTTCTTCCTGCGGCACGTAACGAACCGTTTGGACGGGCATTTGCTGCGCGACTAGTTGCGGTGCGTAGCTTGTAGTTGGCACCTGGCTCCAGCGGAACCAACCGGAGCGCACCGGCATGTAGGTAACATAGGGCGTGTATTGCGTGACGTAATTGGTTTGCACGGCGGATTCATAGATGGGCCGATTGACGACCACGCGCTGCTCTTGCTCGGCGGTTTCATAAACCGGCTTGTACACTGTGCGAGTTTCTTCGCGGTCGGCGGTTTCAATGACGGGCTTGCGCACGATGATTTTTTCTTCCCGCTGCGAAGTTTCCACAACCGGCTTACGGACAATTACCTTTTCCTCGCGCTCCGCTGTTTCCACGATGGGTTTGGCGACCCAGTAATGCCGCTCGGTATAGGTTGGCGTCGATGACGCATAGGACGTTGCCGCGGATGGATAATATACGGTCGTTGCGGTGCTGTTCGGCATACTGGGCGCGTAGTAGGTGGTCACCGGCATTGCTGCTCTAACACTTGAGGCGGCGGGCGCCGCATACGTGGCCTCGGTCGGATAGTAAACCATCGTCGCCTGAGGATAATACACGGTTTGCACGGCGGCAGCGCTCTCCGGAGCCGACGCGGGATACCAGCCGTCGTCGGCTAGCGCAATTGGGTTGTTAAAAATCAGCGGCAAAGAAAAAACAACTGCAGCCGCAGTAAGCAAGGTGGCCCGTTTGGTAGTCATGGCAAGCTCCTTTTCAATTTCAATCGTCATTGATTTTTGAGGTGGTACGAGCAGCCGCCGACATTTCCGCAGGCGGAATATGTCCGCATACGGCTGATTATATGGCGCTAACCCGAGAGATTTCCAGGGTCTTTAGCGAACCTGAAAAATATGGGCCGGCCGGGTAGAGGGATCCAGCTCGATGTAGGCCCGCGCACCTTGCCACGTAAACTTCTGCTGGCTTAGCAGATCCGTAACTTCGCAATTGCCGCCATCCAGACGGAATTGATCGAGCGGCAGTTCCAGCGTGCCGCTATGTGCTCGATGCGGATCCAGATTCACCACGACTAGCACGATGTTGCCAGCGTCAGCCGTCCGTTTGCTGTATGCCAGCAGGTGATCATCTCCGATGACGTGGAATGCCAGATGATCGTTACGATGCAGCGCGGGTTGTTCATGACGGATACGATTCAGTGCCGCCAACAAATCGCGCAGGCTATCCGGGCGATCCAGATCCCACTTCTTCAATTCGTATTTTTCCGAATTCAGATATTCTTCGCTGCCTGGCTCGCGCGGAGTGTGCTCGAGCAACTCAAACGCGGCCCCGTAGACGCCCCAGTTCGCACCCAATGTCGCTGCCAGCACCGCGCGCACAATGAATGCCGCCCGCCCGCCCTGCTGCAGGTAGCCGTGCAAAATATCCGGCGTGTTGGTCCATAAGTTAGGTCGGAATATGTCAGTAATTGCCGGTTGCGAAAGCTCAGTGAAATATTCGGTCAGTTCCGTCTTGGAATTCCGCCAGGTGAAGTACGTGTACGATTGCGTGAATCCCAATTTCGCTAGCCGATACATAATCTTTGGTCGGGTGAATGCTTCGGCCAGAAAAATGGCGTCGGGATACTTTTGCTTCACTTCGCGGATGCACCATTCCCAAAA
>DASXPQ010000461.1:0-5512 GCA_036493575.1 Pirellulales bacterium | reverse complement strand
GGGCTGAATGGTGCTAGGTTGAGCCCCGTCCACTGACAAGCGCGGCGCTTGTCAGTGCCACCCACAATTACACGCCACCCCCAATCACACATCCAGGTTGCGGACTTCGAGGGCGTGTTTTTCGATGAATTCGCGGCGGGGTTCGACGTGGTCGCCCATGAGGGTGCGGAAGAGGGTATCGGCGCCGGAGATGTCGTCCATTTTGATTTGGAGGAGGGTGCGGTGGGTGGGGTCGAGGGTGGTGTCGCGGAGTTCTTCCGCGTTCATTTCGCCGAGGCCTTTGAAGCGGGTGATGGTGAGGCCTTTTTCGCCGGCGCTGCGGACGGCCGACAAGAGGCCGCGGAGATCTTCCAGGCCGATGGAATTTTCGCCGCGCTGAAGCACGTAGCGAGGTTCTTCGGTGCCCGTGCGCTCTTGTGGAATGAGGGATTGGATGTCGAAGCCCAGTTGAGAGAGGTCGCCCAGGTGCGTGTTGAGTGAGCGGACTTCGTGGAGCTCGACGATGATGATGCGGGGGCCGGTGTGAGCGTGCCCATTGGTTTTTTCTTCGCCGGGAGCGCCGGCGGGGATGTGGCCGGCCTGACCAGGCTTGACGTGAGCGGAATTGTCAACGCTTTTGCTATCGACGGTGGGCTCGTGGCCGGTTTTTTCTTCGTTCTGCACGATGAACTGATCGAGCTCTTCGCGCTTGGAGAACCATTTTTCTTCACTGCCAAGGTAGACGTGATAGATGGGGAGCTTGCCGGTGGTGGAGTCTTGCCGCTTGGCGTGGTCGCGGAGACTGATGCCGCGGCGTTCCAAGGCGACGAGGGGTTCTTCCATGGCGGCCAGAGTGCGGGCGAGCTTGGCCATTTCGGCGCCTTTGATGACGCGGCCGCCGAGTTCGCCGGAGACTCCGTTGGGCCAGAATTCGCAATCGGCGAGGCCGTTTTCGAGGAGCTGGCCCTTCATTTCCTCTTCGGTTTGGACGTAGTAGGTGTTCTTTTTGCTTTTGACGCGGAAGAGCGGCGGCTGGGCGACGTAGACGTGGCCGCCTTTTACCAGGTCGAGCATTTGGCGATAGAAGAAGGTGAGGAGGAGCGTGCGAATGTGGGAGCCGTCGACGTCGGCATCGGTCATGATGACGATTTTGTTGTAGCGGCGTTTGGAAAGATCGACTTCTTCGCCGATGCCGATGCCGATAGCCTGAATCATGCTGCGGACTTCCTCGTTGGCGAGAACTTTATCTTCCCGGGATTTGTAGGCGTTGATGATTTTGCCGCGCAAGGGAAGGATGGCCTGATATTCGCGGAGGCGGCCGCCTTCGGCGCTGCCGCCGGCAGAATCACCCTCCACCAGGTAGAGCTCGCAGCGGGCGACGTCGCGGCTGGTGCAATCGCGGAGTTTGCCAGGTAAGCCGCCGCCGGCGAGGGCGCCTTTGCGCTCGCGGAGTAGAGCTTTGGCTTTGCGGGCGGCTTCGCGAGCTTCGGCAGCGAGGATGCCCTTGCTGACGATGACCTTGGCGACTTTGGGATTTTCTTCCAGGTATTTTCCTAGTCCGTCGCCGACGACGGAGTTTACGATGCCTTCCACCTCGCCATTGCCGAGCTTGGTTTTTGTTTGGCCTTCGAACTGGGGATGGGGGACGCGCAAGGAAATGATGGCGGTGAGGCCTTCGCGAAAATCTTCGCCGGTGGGAGTTAGATCTTTCAGCAGGTCTTCCTTCTTGCCGTACTGATTCAGCGTGCGGGTGATGGCGGTGCGGAAGCCGGAAACGTGGGTGCCGCCTTCGATGGTGCTGATGTTGTTGACGTAGGAATGGGTGTTTTCGGTGTACTCGCCGCAGTATTGCAGGGCGATTTCGTAACCGACGCCGTCCTGCTCGCCGGAGATGTAAATAACGTCGTTGTGGAGCGGTTCGCTGGAACGGTTGAGATGTTCGACGAATTCGATGATGCCGCGCTCGTAATGGAATTCGTCGTGCTGACTGGTTTGCTCATCTTTGAGGAAGATGTGCGCGCCGCGATTGAGGAAGGCGAGCTCCTGCAGACGCTTGTAGAGAATATCGTAGGAGAACTTGGTGGTTTGGAAGATTTGGGCGTCGGGCTTGAACGTGGTTTTGGTGCCGTGCTTGGGAGTAGCGCCGACGCGCTTAACGGAACCGGTGGGAATGCCGCGCTCGTATTCCTGCTGCCAGACGTGGCCATCGCGGGAAACTTCGACCTCACACCATTCGGATAGGAAGTTGACGACTGTGACGCCGACGCCGTGCAAGCCGCCGGACGTTTGGTAAGCGCCTTTTTCGAACTTGCCGCCGAATTTAAGGACAGTCATTACGCCTTCGAGCGTGGAGACGTCGCGGCCCATTTCCTCGGAGAGTTGATCGTGCTTTTCGACGGGAACGCCGCGGCCATCGTCCTCGACGGTGACGGAGCCATCGTTATTGATGGTGACCCGCACTTCGCGGGCGAAATTGGCCATGGCCTCATCGATGGAATTGTCGACGACTTCGTAGACGAGGTGGTGCAGACCGCGAGAGGTGCTATCGCCGATGTACATGCTCGGACGTTTGCGCACGTGCTCCAGATCGGACAGGTGCAGCAAATCTTCGGAGGTGTACTTTTCGTTGGCGCTGGGAGCGACCGTGCGGGCGACTGCGGCATCGGCGGTTTTGGAAGTTTCGTCAGGCATTATTTCTCATTTGAATTATAGATGAGCGGCGGAGTTGCGAATTATTGTGCCGCGAAAGTCCGGTATTTAACTGATATTCCCCACGCGAAAACGGAGCTGGGTAATGTTGGCTTGCGGCGACAGTTTTTGCAGCCGGGCGATTAAACCCTCCTTCTGAAAACCCAGTTCCTGGGCCAATAAATTGTTCGAAACTAAGACTTCCAAAGTACCGCGACGGAGTGTGCCGACGCGGGTAATTGCACCCACTTGTTCCCCTGCCGCTTCCTGCCAGGTGGCCTCCAAGGCTGCCGAGGATTGCTCTCGAGCGTAACCGCGACGGGCAATTAGCTGGGCCAGCACGTCGCCAATTTTCCGCGGTTGCGCCACTGGTACATTCCTTTAGCGATCGCGGGCGAGCGGCATGATGACGTAACCGTAGCCATCGTCCGTATTGCAGACCGCCGCGCTATCGGAATCTTTCAGCTCCAAAGTAAATGTTTTTTCCGGGTCGAGCACGCGGAGGAAATCGCTGACAAAGCGGGGATCCAGCGTGATGGTGATTTTTGGTCCGCTGTAGGCGATGGGTAATTCCACGCGTGACTGGCCAACATCGGCTGCGCGACCGGCGAGGACCAGGAGGCCGTTGTCGAACGTAAAATCGATACCGCGGCTTTCTTCGCTGGTGGCGATAGCGGCCTGACGGACTGCCGCATAAACCGGGCCCACGGCGATTTCAGTTTTGACGACGTCGGTGCGACGGGGAAAGACGTCGCGCCATTTGGGAAACCGGCCTTCGACCAAGCGGGAATAAATTGTGAAGCGCGGACTGCGAACCAAAATATCGTTGGCCCGGGCGGCGATTTGCACTTCGCCATCGCCATCGGTAATTGCCCGTTCCAACAGGTTCATGGCGCGGGTGGGAACGATAGTGGTTTGATTGGCCGTTTGATGGCCGCCCACGGCGTGGCCGGGCCCTTCCATTTTGGCCAAGCGGCGACCATCGGTACCGACGGCGATGATTTTATCGCCTTCCATTTCGAGCAGCACACCGCCCAAGGCGTAGCGGCTGCTTTCGTTATCGGTGGCGAATACCGTGCGGCGGACGATTTCGCGAAATAAGCGGGCCGCCAGCTCGTGAAATTTTTCTTCCTTGAACGAGGTGACGTTGGGAAACTCGTCCGGGTTTTCGCCGGGCAATTTCCATTCGCTCCGCTCGCCGCGAACCAAATTCCCTTGCGCATCGCTTTCCAAATACAGTTTTTCGTCGGTGCATTCACGCAGAATTGGCCCGAACCGAGCGATTGGCAAGACGGCGCTGCCCGGTGTTTCCACCGTGACGCCGGGGACGGCAATGCGAATGCCCACTTCCAAGTCGGTGGCCATCAGGGTCGTTACGTCGCCGGCAATTTCCAATTTCACATTTTGCAAAATGGGCTTGGGACTGCGCGCCGGAGCTACGCTGGCCGCGATTTGAAATGCTGCAAGGAGTTTTTCTCGTTCAAAGCTGATTTTCATGGCTCGATCCGCCTGTGACTTTTATCGTTTGGTCAAATTATCCAGATAGAGTTTTGCGTTGTGTTTTATTTAATGATTGTTATCAAACAGTAGGAGTAGTTATACCGAGGGCAAAAATGTCGATGGAGGGCACCTGCGGAAGCTAATTTTTACACAACCTGCTATGCCAACTGTCATTAGCCAAGAACCAAACGATGTGCATAGTCTGTTCGTCAATGGTTGACGGCGTGTTGAAGTAACAGTGATAAAATTGGTTTCCGTTGGCACCCCATTCATTTGATGTTGGTCATCGTCATTTCGCCCCCAAAACCCGACAGCGACTCGACAAGTTTTCCAGGTAGGTTAACCGTTGCCAATCAAGGCGTGTTGTAACGACTCGACGGCGCCGCTTAACTGCGGATCACCAGCAAGCCGGTTGAGTATTTGCCGGTAATTGTGCAGCACCGTGCTGTGGTCGCGGCCGCCGAAGTGCTTTCCCAATGTCTTCAGACTTGCCCCGCACAGGGAGCGTCCCAAATAAATAGCCATCGCGCGAGCTAACACCACCTGTTGTCGACGTGATGGGCTGCTCAATGCAGAGGGCGTAAGGCCGTAGTATTTGGCCACCAATGCCGATACTTGCTTTAGGGTAGCGCCGGCTTGCATGTGGGTGCGGCGTTGCGATAACAGCCGGCGCACGGCATCCAAGCCAACAGCTTTTGCATCCTGGGCTCCGGTCTCCATTTCCAGTTCTGTCACTACGCCGCGCAAGTCGGCAGCCGTTCCAGCGATTTTTTCCGCCAAGAGGTTGACTGCGGCGGGCGATAATACTATTTCGCGCTGTGCTGCGAATTGATTTAAAATTTTCTGTCGAGCGGCCATGCCTGGAGACGACAGCGTGACCACAAGGGCGGCGCTTAGTCGGCTGCGCAAGGCCGGTGGCAATTCCGCAACGTCTGCCGGCGGCCGGCGCGAGGTGATTAGCACCGGTGTGCCGCGAACCTCCAGGGCGTCGAGCATGTTTTGGAATTCCAATAGAGCCGGGCGGCGGCCGGTTAATTGCAGCAGATCGTCCAGCACCAACGCGGCCGCCTCGCGATACTTGGTGCGAAATTCGGCGACCGAACCGTGGTTGACCGCCTCGGCCAGTTCACGGGCGAAATCTGCTCCGCGAGTGAAAACCGCACCGGCCTTCAACCGCGCAACGTGCTCGGCCAAATGCGATTTGCCTGTTCCCGATGCGCCGCACAACACTAGCGGGCTAATTGCATCTGTGCCGCGATTTAGAAATTCTAAAACGGTTGTCGCAGCCAATCGGCTTTCTGGCCCGACGATGAAATCGGAGCCGCCTGCAGACTTAGGGGCGCCG
>DASXPQ010000460.1:0-2782 GCA_036493575.1 Pirellulales bacterium | reverse complement strand
TAAAGTCGATGGAAGCGTATGTGCAATTAGCGCCGGGGCAGTCATGCATCGTGCAATGCGGAGCGCGGGGAGATACCGACTGGACGTATCTGCGGGCGAAAGCGCCTGGAGAAATGTTAACTGGAAGATGGGACGTTAGCTTCATCAAAGGTGGGCCGGGTTTGCCGGCGGCGGTACAGCTCAGCAGGTTGCAATCTTGGACGGAAGTTGGTGGCGAGGAAGGAAAAGCATTTTCGGGGACGGCGAAGTACACGCTGGAATTTCCTAAACCACAAATGGCGGCGGAGGTTTGGCGATTGGATTTAGGACGCGTGGCGGAGAGTGCCCGGGTGGTGGTTAACGGGAAAGATTTGGGAACTTTGATTGCGGCGCCCTTCGCAATCGACATTCCGGCCGATAAGTTGCGCGACCTGAATACTTTGGAAGTGTTTGTATCCAATCTGATGGCGAACCGCATTGCCGACATGGATCGGCGCGATATGGCTTGGAAAAGATTTTACAACGTGAACATGGCGGCGCTGGAGCCGGCTAACCGGGGAGCGAACAACATATTTTCGGCGGCGAAATGGGAGCCGCGCGAATCGGGTTTGATTGGGCCGGTGACGCTGACGCCCATGGAAAAGTTTAATCCTGCCAGTCCGAATTCCTGATCGATTATTTACTTTAATGCCGCCAATTGAATTACCATCTGATCCGCCGATTAAAGGGATTATCGGTTCCGGAAAGGCGATGCAAGAAGTGTATCGACTGACGCGGCAGGTGGCGCGCTCGAATGCATCGGTGTTGCTGCTGGGCGAGACGGGTACCGGCAAGGAGTTGATTGCCAAGGCGGTGCATCAACTGAGCACACGGGGCACGGGGCCATTTGTGCGGGTGAATTGCGGTGGGTTGGTGGAGAGTTTATTGGAGAGCGAGTTGTTTGGGCATGTGCGCGGTTCGTTCACGGGGGCCATAGCGAATCGCACGGGTCGGTTTGAAGCAGCACATACCGGCACGATTTTTCTGGATGAAATCAATTCGACGACGCCGAAGCTGCAGGTGAAGCTGCTAAGGGTGCTGCAGGAGCGGGAGTTTGAACGGGTGGGAGATACGCAGACGATAAATGTTGACGTGCGGGTGATTGCGGCGAGCAATCGTGATTTGCAAGAACTGGTTGATAAGGAAGAGTTTCGCGAGGATTTGTATTATCGGCTGAACGTGGTGCCGATTCAGTTGCCGCCACTGCGGCAGCGGCGGGAAGACATTCCGGAATTGGTTGGACATTTTCTGACGTATTACAACGAAGAGAATGATCGCTACGTGGCACACGTGGAAAAGCGGGCCTTGGAAGCGCTGCAGGATTATCATTGGCCCGGGAACGTGCGCGAGTTACAGAATGTGATTGAGCGGTCCGTGGTGATGGCGACGGGGGATGAATTGACGTGCGAATTGCTTTCGCCGGCCCTGATGGGTGAAAAACAGCCGCGGACCAGCCGGATTCGAGGCGTCGACGTGGAAACGCTGACATACGAACTAGTGCAGCAGGGTTTGAATGGGGCCGGACCCAATGAAGACAGCCTATATACGAAAATTGTGAATCGGCTGGAGCGGGAATTGATCGCTCAGGTGGTGAACTCTTGCGATAATGTGCAGACGAAAGCGGCGAGCCGGTTGGGGATTAATCGCAATACGTTGCACAAGAAATTGAAAGAATATGGGTTGGAAGAGGAAGGGGCGGAGTGATTGCGACTACGAGTGTCGATCTCGGCTTGGCGGGACGAATGATTTAATTGCGTGCCAAATTCGATTTGCGGCGATAGAATTGATATGCCGAGGGAATAGGTTTCATTAGAATGCGAAAATCAACAACAGCATTGCCGGCGCTAGAAAAGGTGCGGCAGCGGCTGCGCGGCGCTGGACTGCGCTGTACGGCGGCCCGGCTGTGGGTGATGCAGCAGTTGGTCGATGCGACGCATCCGCTGACCCATGCGCAGGTAGCGGATGTGCTTAGGCCGCGGGGATTCGATCGGGCGACGATCTATCGGAATTTGATTGAGCTTACCCAAAAGGGACTAGTCGCGCGAGTAGAACTGGGGGATCACGTGTGGCGGTTTGAGCTGCGACGGCCGGGAGGCGGTCACGAGCGAGATCATCCGCATTTTGTATGCGTCGATTGCGGCGACGTGACGTGCTTGTCGAGCGTGACCGTCAACATCAAGCCGGCGCCAGGGAGCAAGCAATCGCGGATTGGAAAGATTACGGAAGTGCTGCTGAAGGGGCGCTGCGGACAGTGTTCGTGAGCAAGTCGGCAGTAGGCGGCCGGCTGGATTAATCGGCGAGCGCTGCGAACTACGCAATCGCAACAGCTTTTTCGCCTGGCAATTCGACGGCGACACCGTTGTGGAAGCGAACGCTATTGCCGCCAGCCGCTGCTGCGGCTGTGGCGCTTTCGACGCGCTTGAGCAGTAACGCCAAATCTTCGCCGGGCTGCGATTCGGCGATGCCGGCGCTGAGCGTGAAATGGATTTGGGTATCGTTGATTCGGAGAGGGCACTGCTGGATGGTTTTGCGGAGCCGCTCGCCAACTCCGGTGGCGTTTGTCAGCGCTGTGCCCGGCAACATCATTCCGAAGACGTCGACATCGTAGCGGACCACCAGGTCCATGTCGCGCATTGCGGCGGTGAGGAACTGTGCGCAGCTGCGAAGCATGAGGTTGAAATCTTGTGGGGCGCGCTGGTGTGACTGTCTGGAAAGATTGTCGATTTTGATGAGCATTAACGACAGGCGATTGCCGTGGCGCTGC
>DASXPQ010000459.1:0-4492 GCA_036493575.1 Pirellulales bacterium | reverse complement strand
CAAAATCGCCAACGTCTGCTCAATCAGCTCGTGATACTTTCCGATCGAAACGCCCGCCCCCGCAATAAACAGCGGCACCGGTCGCACTCGCTCATGCGCATACGGCTCGTGCTTGCGCGTTTCCAACACCGGCGCCGGCCGATAACCAACAAAATCATTCAGTTGTTTCAGCGCCTCGGCAACAATCCTTTCGCTCTCATTCCACGGCCCGCCGGCCCGCAATACCGCCTCCGCCACGCGACCAACAAAAAACGGTTGCCACAAATCCGCTTCCGACTGGTGAAACAGCAAGTCCCGGTGATGGCGTCGATACGCCGGCAACACTTCATCGAAAACTAGCCGCAAAACATTTTGCGCCTGGTCGGCGTCTTGAAACGTCGGATTGTTGCCGATCAATTCCTTCAACTTGCTGGCTAGCGATTCCCTCGCGACGGGACACATCTCCGCCTCTGGCACCCCGCTCGCCTCAATCACCTGCCACAGTTCATTCAGCCGCCCCAAAAACACCGGATCGCTCTTGCCCGACGAAAAATTCAAATAGCCCAAAATCTCCTGCAGGGGAGCCTGATCGGCGGTTCCAGCGGGCAACAACATTGAACTTCGCTCCGGCAATCCCAAGTAGTCTCGCGGGCAACACGGCCCCTGAAGCGTTGCAACCTCCAGGCCCCTCGTGTCTTAAGCAATTTGTCCCTCAGCTTAGGCTGCTGCCTTCCCTTGGTCTAGCCGCCAATCAGACCAGCCCCCACACAGCGCCCTTTGCTACCGAATCGCCGCCGCCGCAATTATGATAAATGAAATGCATCGACCCTCGCTGAATTAAAAATTTCCAGCACTCGACCTCGCTCTTCTCCGCTAGCTACATCAGCCTCTCCTCCGATCGGAAGCATCCATGAACCGTTCCCTTGGCATCGCACTAATTGTTTGCAGTTTCTTCGTATCGAGTTCTGCAAAACCCGCTGCCGCTCAGTCCATGACCATTCCACTCATCTCGCAGGAGCGCGCCCAGCAAATCGGTTTGCAGCGTGCCTGGGTTACCCAAGTGCCGCTCGATCGCGCCCGTTCGAAAATCATCCACATCAAATTCCAGGCCGGCTTACTGCTCGTCGTCACCAGCGAAAACATGCTCTATGTCATCGATCCTGAAAGCGGCCAAACTCTTTGGTCCTTCCTCATTGGCGACCGCAAGCTCCTGGCTCTCTCTCCCACCGCCGATGCCACGCATATCGCGGTTGCCAACACCACACGCTTGTTCGTAATGGATCGGGCCACTGGCAGTATCGTCATGGATCGCGAAGTAACCGGCACCCCCGATCGTGGGCCCGTGCTTACGGCCGCACAAGTCGCTTTGCCGATAGTAAAAGGCCCGATGGAGGTCTATCCCTTGCCCATCGACGACCGCACCAAACCGGAAAACGTACTGTCCGCCCGTTATTATGCTTCCGCCGGACGCCTCGCTGGCGATCCCGTGGCATCCGATGATCTCCTGGTTTGGGCAGGCGATCTGAATCGAATCTCTGCCCATCTGTTCGGCGCACGCGAATCCGATTTTAGCAAGCTCGTTCCCGAGCGTTTCAGTACCGGTCCAACTCTCTTCCCGCCGAAGGCCTACGTCAGCGCCGATTTTCCGCAACGGGTCTATGTGGGCACGGAGCTTGGTTATGTCATCGCTTACGACGCGCAAACCTTTGCGGAACTTTGGCGATATTCTGCCGGCTCACCAATCCTTCGTCGCCCCATCGCCCTTCCGAACGCCGTGCTGGTGCTGCCGGAAGATGGCGGCCTGGTCGCCGTCAATCCTAAATCAGGCGAGCTCATCTGGTCCGCTCCCGATCCAGTTCAATTCGTGTCAGCCAGCCCAAAATGCATCTACACCCTCGATCAATTCGGCCGCTTGAACATTCTCGATGCTAACTCTGGCGCGCGAGCTTCAACATTCCAATTGCCTCATTCGCTCAAGCTGCTGGTCAACGATCAAAACGATCGCCTCATCCTGTACACGGACCAAGGCTTAATCCAAACTTTGCACGAGCCCGCGCTGGCACAGCCTCATTCGAATTTCCCACCGCTGCCTGCGTCTTCCAAAAAACCCGGCGCCACAACTCAACCCGCCGAGGCTCCCCCTGCTGCTCGCGCTGCCGCGCCCGCTGGCCAAGGTGCTGCCGCCGCGCCGTTCACACACTTTAAAGTTCCCTGACCGGCGTCCATCAGCATGCTGGGGGCCATCAATGCCCACTCCCCTTGCGCACTCCTGCCCGGTCAAGACAATTTCGGCCGATTAGAAATCGCGCCAAATTCCCCGCGTGTCAATTTCGTCGCGGAACTCTTCTAGCCGCAGCGGCAGCTTGTGCGATACACTCTTCGTCAGCCATCGAGTGTGCGCCTCCAGAATATCCCTCTCGCAGTAACCAGCTTCGCCCGGCGTTAAACATGAGCAATCCCGCACCCGCCGAACCGCCGATTCGCGCTGCGCTGCAAATCCACACAATCTGCCTTTCTGTGCTCGCCGTCGTGGCGGCCGGTTTCGCGCTCTGGTGGTTGCAGCCAGTCATGATTCCATTCGTGATGGCCGCTTTTCTAGCGGTCGCATTTATGCCACTGGTCGACCTATTGGACGTCCGCTTCCGTCTGCCGCGTACGCTGGCCGTGTGCGTGGCATTGCTGCTGGCGGTATTGGTGTTATTGGCCATGGGCGTGTTGGTCTATAACGCAGCAGCACAATTCACCGACGAAAAGAATCTAACCCAATATCAAGGCCAATTGTCGAAAATGGTGAAGGACTTCGCCGCCTCGCTTCCGCTGGATCGGTTCGGCGTTGACGAAAATCAATTCTTACGTTCATTCGCCTCAATGTTGGAAAGCGGCGTGCAGAGTGTTCTGTCAGGCGTTCCGGTGGCGGTCGCCGCGGTGCTTTCCAAAAGCGGATTGGTGCTTATATTTCTTTTCTTCCTGCTTATGAGCAGTATCAAGCGCGATCGACCCATCGGCGGTGCCTGGGGGGAAATGGAAAGCCGTATTCGTAGTTACACTCTTACCATGACCGCTCTGTCTGGGGTGACCGGCATTTTGGTCGGCGTGGTCCTTTGGTTTTTTGGAGTGCAAGCGGCAGCCGTGTTTGGATTATTGACGTTCCTGCTCAATTTTATTCCAAACGTCGGTTCGTTCATCTCCATTATTTTGCCAATACCCATCGTCCTCTTGGCCGGAAATCTAACTGGTTTCGATAAGTTCCTGGCCATCGGAATCCCCGCCGTCATTCAATTCGCCATTGGCAACTTCCTTCAACCAAAACTGATGGGCGAACACATGAAGCTACATCCCGTCGTAATTCTCATGGCTTTGATCTTCTGGGGCACACTCTGGGGCATCGTCGGCGCCTTCCTGGCAGTTCCCATCACTTCCATCATCCGCATCGCTTGTGATCGCCACCCCTTCACCAAGCCCGTGGCAAATTTAATGGCCGGCCACCTCGACGCCTTTCGCGAAGAACCCCCCGTTGTGGTCGCCGCCACGGAAGCCTCGTAATCGATCGATCGAATCACACCCTGGCATTTCTTGCCCAGCTTTCCGGGCCATCGCCGATTGCCGGCCCCATTTCAAATCGGCTAAAAATGTGGCCACCCGCATTCATGGAAATATCCTCATAACTCTGGCAGCGCGCCCCCCAAGGGCTATGATTACTTGGGTGCTCACCGGGCGGTTTTTACTGCCCGTTCACAGCCGGCAAACGGATTTCTTCAGGTGCGTTCTTTCACCTGGCCGGAAAGCACACGGAACATTTCCTCAACTTGAATTTTCGCGCGGTCCATTGCCGCTTTCAAAAACTTCATCGCCGTTTTAGGAGGAACTTTCGATGCGCACGCTCGCTCTCTCAATTCTCACGGTCGCTTTGGTCTCTGGCGCAACTTGGCGCGCCCACGCCGCTGATCCCGCCAACAATGCCGACGAACAATCCCTGCGCACCACCTGCGCCGGCTACGTCACCGCCATCAATTCTGGCGACGTCGCTTCCGTCGTCAAGTTCTGGGCCCCCGATGCAGACTACGTCAACGACTCCGGCGAAACCTTCAAAGGCCGCGCCGCCTTGACAAAACTGTTCAAAGAAAATTTGCCCAGTGCTAAAGGCAAAAAATTCTCTTTCGAAACCAAGTCGCTCCGCACTATTGCTCCCGGTGTCGCCGTGGAAGATGGCGTCGGCAGCCTCACTGGCGACGACGACGATCAATCCGGCCCCGTCACCCGCTACACCGCCGTTTGGATCCGCTCCGGCGACCAGTGGCTCATCAGCAGCGTCCGCGACCTCGGCGACTTGCCCGCCGACGAAAAAAGCGCCGCTCCGCTCAAGCAGCTCGCTTGGATGGTCGGCGACTGGCACTCGGAAAATTCCGAAGCTCAAGTTGAAATGAACTGTGCACCGGCCCTCGATGGCAAATACCTGAAACAAAAATACGAAGTCAAAGCCAAGGATGGTCCCGCCTTCACGGTCATCACGCTC
>DASXPQ010000458.1:0-4801 GCA_036493575.1 Pirellulales bacterium | reverse complement strand
GGCGTCCGCCGCCTGACCGGCAATCGAGAACGCATGGGCTTTATGTTCAATCACGACGACCTCACCCAAGAAATACAACGCCTTTCAAAACGAATCGCAGCCTAAAACTTTCTATGGGTCTACTTAGCATTGCTCCGTATCAAAGGCATCCTTTTGTCTTTCGATAGAATGTCTATTGGCCATCGGTAAGAGAAATGACTAATGTGGACGATTCGTAGCGAAAAACTTGAGGGCAACCGGGGTTTACGGTTTACCGCCGATTCAAGTTCTCCGCCTGCAACGTTCGACGAAGTGTTGAACCATCTGCAGAGCGAGGCCGATTTTCGCACACGGTTCAACACTTTGTTGGCCAATACTCCGTTTTCTGCCTTCCGTTGGGAAACTCCGCCGGTAACGTTGAGCACTGTATCACGGCCGTTTGAGTTTGTGCTGTTGGATAGTCCCGGCCTGGCGCGGACGCCAGATCGGCAGGCATTTGCCGAGCATTTCGCCGGCGCACAATCTTCCGTGGTTGCATTTGAAAATCTCGGCCGCGACGCCGTGCTTGTGGTCCCCTGCCCTAGGGCCGACGATTCAGCGTACGGACACCTGGCCGCATTTGTCCGACAGGCGCCACCAGCGCAGCACAGCGAATTGTGGCAAACGGTCGCCGAGCAAATGCTGCAGCGCATTTCCAAAAAGCCCGTCTGGCTAAGCACCGCCGGCGCCGGCGTTTCCTGGCTGCACGTTCGGTTGGACGATCGGCCGAAATATTATGGTTTTGGTCCGTATCGGCTTGCCACTTAGCCTTATGTAATTTCCGTTACTGATGACGGAGTAGGAGTATTTGTAGAATCGGCTTATCTGATCAGCGGCCGCCAATTGAAAGCCTTTCGGCGAAGACAGCGGAGACGACGATGAAAGATCAAAAATTTCCAGCAGGTTGGGACGAAACACGTGTGAAGCAGCTACTCGCGGAACTCGATTCGCGCAGTGACGACGACTGGATTGTTGCCGATGAAGCTGCTGCGAACGCAAACAACGACCAATCGGTAGTGACGGTTCCAACTTCTCTATTGCCAGAAATCCGCCGGCTGCTGGCGACGCATAAAACGGCGTAGTAAGGCACCGGTGCTGCGTGCCCAGTCCATCATGTGCATAGGGCAATGGGATGCCCATTTCTTGTTGTGATAGCAGCTTCAATCGGTCTTTAACGCAGCGCCCTTGCTCACTATACTCTCGCGGCGTTTCTGCCCACGCTTTCCGGTCTTTCGAAAGGAATCGAAAATGCACGTTCGTAAGATCATCGCCATTACCGCCGTTGTCTTTTGTGCAAACGCAATCTTTGCAGAGGACAAAACCGCGAACATCAAAGTGGGAGAAACTGTTATTTTTGAAATGTCGGGCGATCTTGCAAAGGCATACGCACATTGCTATGGGGCAATGGCCAACGTATCTGACAAGCAAACGATTCAAGTTTCGACGACCGCGACCGTCGCCGAGCGCTTTGACGGCGGCCAATTTCAAATCGAAATTTCATCGCCAGTCACTCGGCAGGGAAGTCCGCCGCGGCTGGTCACGCTAACGGCAATCGTTGATGCGAAAGATTTTGTTACCGTACATACACCCAAGAACACGCCGGTTTATGCTTCGCCGGCGGAGTACGTCCCGAAAAACGGGGCCGTACCAAGGGTGGGACAGGCAGACTCCGATTCACTTCATGTGCAACTGTCGAACCTCAAAGGCGTCAAGCTTCGCGTCTGGACTCTCAACGAAGAAATTGGCGAGTGACGCGACGCCTGTTATTGTTCTGATGCCGCAATTGGCCGACTAATTCAAGCGAGAACGTCGGACAAGCCTCTCTGGCTTAGCACCGCCGGCACCGGCGTTTCCTCGCTGCATGTGCGGTTGGACGATCGGCCGAAGTATTATGGTTATAGCGCGTGCAGAACTCTACAGAATTGATCGGCCCGAATTCTAATCACATCGAAAGATTCAAAGTGCGAGTTCTGGCTGTCGGTGACATTCACGGATGCTTCACTGCCTTAACGGCGTTGTCGGCCTATGTTCCGTTTTGACCGGATGATTTGCTGGTTACTCTGGGTGATTACGTCAATCGCGGGCCAGACACTTGCGCCGTGCTCGATTGGTTAATTGAATACCAAAAAAATGCGAAGCTGGTTGCACTGCGAGGGAATCATGAAATTATGATGCTCCGCGCACGAGAAAGCGAAGACGAATATCGGATGTGGATTGAATCTGGCGGTGATCGAACACTGGCATCGTATTCAACGATTTTTCGATCCGCTACTCTAGGCGATATTCCGGAGCGGCACTGGGATTTTCTTGAGCAAAAAACTCGCCGTTTGTATCAAACAAAAACCCACTTCTTTGTACATGCTAGTGCATTTCCCGACTGCACGTTGGAGGAGCAGCCTGACTTTATGCTCTTCTGGGAATTCTTCAACAATCCCGCGCCGCATGAATCGGGCAAGATTATGGTGTGCGGCCATTCGTCGCAAAAATCGGGTTTGCCATTAAATATCGGCCACGCGGTCTGCATCGACACATGGGCATGTGGCGGTGGCTGGTTAACGTGCTTGGACGTCGGATCCGCACAATACTGGCAAGCCAACGAACGTGGCGAGACCAGAACGGATTGGCTCGATAACCCCGTCGCAAGAGATTGAATGGCCGGTTCGGGCTCGTCTCGCACTGCACCGCCGATGCCATCGGCGGCTTTATGGGTAAATGAGCGCACTCATACACTCATGTCACCCTTTCACCCTTTCAGCCCTTCACCCCTTCATCTGCCAGTCACCGCGGCACAATCCGTTCCACCACCAGCGGCGGCGGCGTGACGGGTTGCTCCGAAATCGTAATCGCCTCTGCCACCATCTTGCAGGCGGTTGCGACCCCGGCGTGGTGGGCAAACACGCGAACAATCGGTTGGTTTTTCTCCACCCGGTCGCCCAGGCGGACTAGCATTTCTAGGCCAGTGGAAAAATCGAGCCGGTCGCCAAGTTTTTTCCGGCCGCCGCCGAGTTCGATGATGGCCATGCCGAGTTGCTCGACATTCATGCTGGCGACGTAGCCGGCGTTTGGTGCCACGACTTCAGTGGCAGGAGCGATGTGCCGCGGTTCGTCGAGATCGCCTCCTTGGGCTTCGACCATCTCACGGAATTTTTCGTAAGCCGCGTTCGAGGAAATCAAATGATTTAAGCGTTTGATAGCGGCGGCGCTGGACGATTCGACGCCGGTTGAAACCAACAGTTCAGCGCACAGGGCGAAACAAATTTCGGTCAAGTCGGCTGGTCCGTTGCCTTGCAAAGTCGCAACTGATTCGTCGATTTCCACGGCGTTGCCCGCCATCCGGCCATGCGGTTGGTTCATGTCGGTCAGCAACGCCGTGGTCCGCACGTTCATTCGCGCGCCGGTGTCGACCATCGCCTGAGCTAGCGTTTTCGCATCGTCCTGTTTCCGCATGAAAGCGCCGGAGCCCCATTTCACGTCGAGCACCAAGGCGTGCAAATTCTCTGCGAGCTTCTTGCTCATGATGCTCGCGCAGATGAGCGGAATGCTGGGGACGGTGCCGCTGACATCGCGCAGGGCATACAGCTTGCGGTCGGCGGGAACCAAATCGGCCGTGGCCCCGGTGATGACGCAGCCGACTTTGTCGACCACGGCATGAATTTCCGACTCCGACAAGTTGGTGCGGAAGCCGGGAATCGATTCGAGTTTATCGAGCGTGCCACCAGTAGCGCCCAAGCCGCGGCCGGAAATCATCGGCACTTTCAGGCCGCAACAGGCCAAGAGCGGCGCGATGATGAGCGAAGTTTTATCGCCAATGCCGCCGGTCGAATGCTTGTCGACCAGCGTGCCAAAGTTTTTCGGCCATTGCAGCGTGGCGCCGCTTTTCAGCATCACATCGACCAGCGCGGCCCGCTCGTCGGCTTCCATCCCTTGAAAAAAAATCGCCATCGCCAGGGCCGACATTTGATATTCCGGCACCTCACCGCGAACAAAGCCTCCCATGAACGCTTGAATTTCATCGGCGGAAAGTTTTCTACCGTCTCGTTTTTTGGTGATGATGGCGACGGGGTTCATGGGAAAGGAGTGAGGAGGTTAATTGGTGAGGAGGTGAGGAGGTGTTTTGCTAATCGCTTTGTTGACAGCGGCGGAGGTAGGCGATGTAGCTGTTGATACGTGCGATGACGGTTTTGGCTTCTTCCTTGAGTTCTTCGAGACGCTTACTATCGGCGTAGTTTTCATCCAGACAAATATTCAAGTCGTCGATGATTTCATCGACAGAACCGCGTGCAATCCGGCAGAAACGAATGTTTTCCTGGTAATGCCAACGCCCATGCCCCTCCGCAATGTTGTTTGAAATTGAGATGGCCGCTCGACGCATCTGTGGCACAAGGCAGTATCTTTCGGCAGGGTGAATCACTCGAATCAGTTTGTAGATGTTTTTGCGGAATTCACGCGCACAGTTATATAGCTCGAAGGTGTCTAATCCGAATCGGCGGTCATAATTGTCAGCCATACCTGCCCTCACAATGACGAACTATTCTGGAACCTCCTCACCTCCTCACCAATTAACCTCCTCACCTCCTCACCAATTAACCTCCTCACTTCCTCACCTCCTCACCAAGAATTCCCATCACAATCGCCCGCACCTTATGTTCGGCGGTTTTGCCGATCTCCACCACTTCTTCGCCGGTGGTTACGCCGGGGGTGTCGGGGCGGCATTCGTTGGTGACGGTGGAAATGGCCAGCACGCGCATTTTGCTGTGAACGCCGACGATCGCTTCCGGCACGG
>DASXPQ010000457.1:0-2990 GCA_036493575.1 Pirellulales bacterium | reverse complement strand
CCATCATCCTGGAAGAAAATATCACTTCTTCTTCATGTAACGTGATCGGGTACAATTATGTGACCAACACCGACCCGGCATTTTGGGACCTGAGTTTCAGTCACGGGTCGGGCAGCATGTTGAATCTGGCCGAAGGCAACGTGATCAACAACTTCGAAGACGACGGCTATTACGGCTCGTCCAGTTACAACACGCTGTTTCGCAACCGAATCAGCGGCCAGGTGCGGCTGAAACATTTCTCGGATTACTACAACATGGTAGGCAACATTCTTGGCGATAGTTGGGCCAACACCTACGAAACGGATGTGGCGGACTATTGGGACCAAGGCATTGCTCCGATTTACGAACTGGGCTTTCCCAACATTGGCAATGCGAGTTACACCGACACATTTGGACCGACAGAGCCGCCTAATTACAGCGGGCTGCCTAATACTTTGGATGAATGCCAGCAGCTGGATCGTAATGTCACCACCACCATTCTGCGCCATGGCAATTGGGATTACGTCACACAGTCAGTAGTCTGGGATCCCTCCATTTCGGATCACACGATCCCAAGTTCGCTGTACTACGCCACGCAGCCCGGCTGGTGGCCAGCGGCTCTACCTTGGCCAGCGATCGGTCCAGATCGGGACCCCATGGTTGGCCAAATTCCGGCTCAAATCAGATTTTTGACTCAATCAACTCCAACACCTACTCCAACCGCGAGCCCCACTCCTGTGCCGACGGCGACGGCAACTCCTACGCCAACGGCAACCCAGAGTCCTCGACCAACGCCATCTCCTCATGCAACGCCAAGGCCCAGACCTTCGCCTCAGCCCCATCATCGGCGCAACTAAGATCGGATTGGATCGCACCACGTGGTTGCCTGAATTTCTGCAGAAATTCGATTCTTGACTTGATCTCAGTCCGACAGCGGGGTCCAAGCATAACCTCTTGATCCTATACAGATGGTGCCTCCAACTGCTATGGCAGTTGGGTCGATCGACTCTCCATCCAAACTTTAGCCGCAAATTCCAGGCTTATCGGCACCAATCCCTGAGGAGATGAGTTCGCTGGATTGCGATTATTTGTCGAGCTGACGCTCATCGTTTTAGTTCGTGCTTTGTTTGATCGGGAGGCAGTTCATTGCCTTGTTCAACGGTGCGACTGTGTTTGAAGAGTTAACCAGCGAAGCGTCCCGGTCCTCGCGAAGCTGGGGAAGCAAAGTGGTCGTTCCTATGGGCGGCCACTTTGTGTTTGTACTAGGCAGAGGGTACTTTGCCTGCAGGACTTTTATCTCGACGCCGCAACCAAGGAACTCGAGCAGTAGCGAAGCAATTTCCAAAGCGCACAACGCCGCGCACTTTATGAGAACGTTTAACTGCGCCGTAGAAACTGTAACAGACGAATTTCGCGAAGACATAATCTGGAATCATCGTCTCGACGAACCATCGTCCTCGACGGGTCAGCTTGCGAAAACACGAATGCTGCGAAAGAACGATTGCAGCGGACGCGTTCGTGCTTAAGGTGCGCTCTCCAATTCTCGATATGCTCTGCATGATTTTCGCTCAGGCTCAAACTGGATCGCCTGGAGCCATGCCCGGCGGCGGCATTGGCTTTTTCGTCCCGCTCGTTTTCATTTTCATCATCATGTATTTTGTAATGATTCGGCCACAGAAAAAGCGGCAGGAACAGCAACAGAAGTTAGTCGGCAGTTTAAAAACCGGTGACCGCGTGGTGACTAACGCTGGCATTCATGGTCTCATTTCGAACGTCAAAGAGACTACCGTCCTGGTGAAAGTGGCTGATAACGTAAAAATTGAGATCGATAAATCGGCGATTACTAACGTGTTGAAAGAGGCGTAAGATAAATCGTTGTTCCTCACTAAGCCGGATTGAAGAAGCAACGCCGATGAGCAACACAAAAACCGAAGATCACGGATCGAAAATTCCATGACGCCAATTCTGACTTTTTTTATTGGCCTGGCCATCTTAGTGCTGTTCGGCTGGTATTTCGCGAGCGAAAGCGAGCGATTACGTCGCATTTTAGGAACTGTGCTCACAATGGTGGTCACGGCATTTTGCCTTTGGTCGATGTATCCGCCTTTGGACGAGAAGCGGCCGGATGGAACAGTAATTCGCCGCGGCAAGATTCACCTCGGCCTCGACCTTCAAGGCGGCACTTCGTTTTTGATTCGGCTTGAACCGCCAGCCAGCGCCGACGGGGGCAAGCGGGCAATTACAAAAGCGATGGTAGATCAGGCCATTGAAGCCATCCGCAAGCGTGTCGACCGATTTGGAGTAAGCGAGCCGATTATCACGCCACAAGGCAATGATCGTATTCTGGTGCAAATCCCGGGTCTCGACGCTGCCAATATTCAAGAGGCGCGGGAGCAACTTTCACGTGTAGCGAAGCTAGAGTTTCGTCTCGTATATCCGGACAATGGTGAACGCTTAAAAGCGATTGATGACGCAAAGGAAGTGATTCCGCCCGAATACCGCATCGAAACATACAAACAGCAAGTCCAGGACGGAAAGCCGATCGAAGAACGTTTGCTCGTCAAAAAGAAATCGGATCTCGGCGGCAACCATGTTTCGCAAGCAGCCGCCGGCTACGGTCAGGAAGGATGGGAAGTCACGCTCAGGTTCGACACGGAAGGTGCAAAAACATTCGGTCAAATCACCGAAGCAAACGTGAACCATCGCTTCGCGATTGTTCTCGATGGTGTAATTCAATCCGCGCCAGTTATTAGGACGGCTATTTACGGCGGTAACGCGGTCATCAGCGGCGGACGCATGGACGAGCCGGAGGCACGCAATCTCGCCAGCGTGTTGGAGAATCCTCTGCAAACCCCAGTGAAGATTGAAGAGGAGCGCCAGGTTTCAGCCAGCCTCGGCAGCGACTCGATCAAGAGCGGCATCTATTCAGGTATTGCGGGTTTTATCCTGGTGGTCGTGTTCATGATTATCTACTACCGGCTGGTCGGTCTCATCGCGGACGTAGCTCTGCT
>DASXPQ010000456.1:0-8653 GCA_036493575.1 Pirellulales bacterium | reverse complement strand
GCAAGCTGTGTGCGATTTCGCTCCCTCCCGATTTTTCGCCGACCAAGGTTGAAGCGACCGCCGCCGAAAATGCAGTGCAGGCTGCCCTTAAATCAAATGTCACCATCAGCGCTGTCCAGCAGCGTGATCTGTCCAACTTTGTCTTCTGGACATTGACTGAATTCTGCGCGGAATTTCGCCTGCCGTTTGATTTGATGATCGGCGTGAACAAGGCGGTTTACAAAGGCGGCGTCTATCAAGGGCAAGACCTGTTCGACTCCCGCACGTCGCTGGTCCAATACCTTGAATTGCTTAATACCTTCCCGCAGGTCGTGTTCCCGATTTCGGTCCTGGCCAGCGTTACCAACCAGGAGCTGATGACCTTCGCCTGGATCTTCCCGAACGTCAGGACAAAAGGGCATTGGTGGTATTCCAATGTCCCATCGTATATCGAGCACGATGCTTCGGCCCGCTTGGAAGCCGTTCCAAGCACCAAGCAGGTGGGCTATTACAGCGATATGTACAAGCTGGAATTCGCATTGCCTAAGTTCCGGATGTACAAACGCATTCTGGCCAAGATTCTCGCCGAGCGTTTCGTGATCAACCGGGGCTGGTCGGAAGACCGGGCGCTGACTCTTGGTCGACAAGTGCTCCGCGGCAATGTCGATCGGATTTTCTTCGGTAAATCTGATTAACCAAGCAACGCAGCTCTGGCCAGGTTTTTCCGGCACACCAGCAGTGTTGCCAAACCCAACGCGGCCAATAGAAACGTGGCTGGCTCGGGTACCGTATTAACCGAAGCGCCGCCGGATCGAAAATCGGTCAGCAGCGATTGGAAATCCGCATTGGTGAATTGGCTATCGCCATTCAGATCTTCCAATGTCAGCAAATCAGTCGCCGACAGGCTGTTGTTCGCCTGCTGAAAAGCGCCCGGGTCAGCCAAGGCAGCCATCATGGCGCCAATATCTCCCGCGTCTACTCGATGGTCCCGATTGAAATCCCCAGGCAGCGCATTCACGTTGGCCACGGTCAGCACGCCGTCGGCATATAGCCGCAGTGTGCTCCATGCCATCGAGCCGCCCAAAGCCGGCAGCGAAACCGAGGAAAACGTGCCGCTGGCCGTGTTCCAATCCAAAATACTGAACGAAGTGTTGGCCACTGGCGCAAAGCCGTTGATCGCCGAAACCTGCAGGGCCCCGCCGAACGTTAGCTGGCCGTCGACAGCCACCTGGTCGTAGCTCGATGCCGAAGCCAACTCCAATTGCAGACTTCCGCTTTGCAGCGTGAGATTGCCCGTCACGTGCGTGGCGCCGATCGAACTCAAAGCCACCGGTCCCAAAGTAGTAAACGACGAGGCGCCGGCAACCGTCACAATGTTGCCAATCGTAACGGCATTCGTACGGTAGCCCGGTGCTAACGTTCCCCCCTGGTTCACCAAATCAAACGTCACGATTCCCGCGTGCAGTGTGCCACCGGTGAAGTTGAACGTGCTGTTGGCTCCTTTGCTCAGAATCGGTGCTGTCAAATCACCACCACTCAAATTCAGCGTGCCGGCCGACGTGCTCGTCCCGCCGATCATCAATTGGTTTTCCACCTGCAGCCACCCGCCCGAAACATTCAACTGAGCTGTATCGCTCGCGCCGGCGGCAATTTTCAAAACGCCGGCGTGCTGTCCAACCTTATTCGATACCACCGTGCCGCTGTTGATTTGAGCTTCGTCGTAACGCGTCGGCTGCCAATTAACGCCGGCGGAATCGATGCTACCGACATGCCAATTGGCGATGCCGGCAAAGTTGCCGCCACTTGTGCCCGTGAACTTGATGACATCGGGCGCTGGAAAGGCGCCAATTTCGTCCAAATAGTTTTGCGCGTTCACATAACCATCGCCATCAATATCCGTCTTTGCATCAGCCGCCGAATTCGGATTCAAACCCATCGACGTTTCCCAAACGTCTGGCATCCCGTCGTTGTCGGAGTCCCAACTGGCCGCACGCGTGACTGTCGGCGTTGCCAGCAGCGCATTCAGTTCCGCGGTATTCGGCGTATTAGAGGCTACACCGTTGGGCGGGTTCGTGTAATTAATCACGTTGCCAATAATCCGCGCGTCAATCGGATCGCGCGCCCACCACGAATTGCCCACATACCCGTGGCCGTCCTTCGTAATCAACTGGTTATACGCATTAGCCGCCGTCATCGTGGCCATCGAGGGCGCGGCAACGGTATTGGCCGGCGCCCCACTGTTGCCAGCGGAACCAACGGGGCTGGTCCACTGCGAAGCTGCTGGAAAAGCGGAGCTGGTTGTACCGTTGGTTTGCGCAAACATCGCCCAACCCGTATCGCTGCCGTTGGGAACTCCACCCGGATTCACACCGTGATCCGAATCGATCGCGTTATTACTCTGATAGACGTGCAAGTTAATCACGTCGCCGCTGGTATCGAGCGTAAAAGCAGTATTCGATTTTGCTCCTGCTGGCGTCGACGGGCCAGCGACCAAGTAGTTGCCCACATAGTTCATATTCACGTTTTCACCATCAGGTTCGCTGGCGCCGCCGGTATAGCCGGCCCGGTCGCTCCAGTTGTAAATCACGTTGTTACGGAAATCGAAATTCATCGTCTGCCCGTTGTAGCTGCCTGGCCGAGGATTGCGGCTCTTGTTATTCGCGTACAAATTGTTCGCATAGGTAACATTGGAATTGGTTCGGGCGCGAATCAGTGATCCATACGCGTGGCCAGTGGTCAGCGAATCGGCGATAATCGAGTTTTGCACCGTCACATTCGAATTGGCATTGTCCAACGACAAATCCTCGTCTTCCGACCACGAAGTCGAAACGTGATCGACAATCATGTTCGTGGCGATATTGGCCGCCGTGGACGAATCGCCGCCACCAGCAAAATCGAGCGCATCAGACCCGCTGCCAGTACCCTTCCGAAACGTCATATATCGCAAAATAACATTGTTGTTCACTTTGTCCGCGCCCGTGCTGTGGGTAATTTGCGTCGTATCACCGTACACAATCACCGGGCTGGGTGCTGTTTGCCCGGCAACATAAATGTTGTTGACCTGTTTGATATCGAGACTGCCATTGGTCAGATTAAACACCCCGCCCACGTCGAATACGACAATGACGTTCGAGGCGTTTTCCTTCAGGCCACCGCTGGTGTTCGTATAGAAAGCGTAGCGCAAAGTGCCCGGCAACGGCTTTGAGCTGCTGTCGACAAGGTCCTGATTGGTCGTCACATGGTAGATCGTGGCATTGGAGAGCCAACCGCCCGCAGGCATCGGGTCGGCCGCAGTTGGTGAAAACGTTCCCCCGTAGCCCGTGGCGCCATTAAACGATGGCAATTGCCCCCATGCCGTTGCTGCGCCGGCTAACCCGAACGCCGCGATTGTCAAAAACGCGAAGTGATATATCCACTTTGCCGTAAGAGTTTTCAAGGTACCTTCTCCTAGCTGTGGCTAAAGAACTTGCAAATCGCTTGGTCAATCTACCATCATTGAAGCAACCATTGATTTGCGGACGAACGCCCGACGCCGATAGCAAAACATCAGCATCAAACCACCTGCTCCCAGCAGCACGAGTGTCGCCGGCTCAGGTACGCTCGAGGCGGAACCCAACCCGGTACTGAGCAAAGTTAAAAACGTCTGCATATCGGCGTTATTGATTTGAAAGTCGTTATTCAGATCAAAAATCACTTCCATTTGCGCGTCACTCAGGCCATTCGAACTTTCGTAAGTCGGCAAGTCCTTAAAAGCCATCAGCATTGCTCCCAAGTCGGCGCCAGTTACATGCCCATCACGGTTAAAATCCCCGGGATACAGCGGCACACCTCCCGCAGTTACGTTTGTCAATCCAAACAGCGACTGCGTCATGCCCGTGAGGGTTAATCCCGATAAGTCGATATTAGCTCCATAATACAATTGGAATTGGCCGCTGCCCGTCAGCTTCACGTTGCTGAACGAAAGTCCATCCAGTGCATTCGCATAGGGAATGTTCACCAGATCAGTGCTGATATTCAGGCCGTTGATCTTGGAGGGATTCGACGACGTCGATGTTGCCGTGACGTTTTCAAACGCAATATTCTGCCACAGCGGCGTGCTGCTGCTTAAAGCCGTGGGCGGCGTGCCATTAGGGTTAGAGCCGTAGGTATACTTAGTGCTATCGGTGCCTGAGCTAGCAAACGTGTCCCCGCCGTTGTAAAAACTCTCAATCGCGATCGAGTGTTGCACTCCGGTCATCGAAATGTTGATGAATTTCACGTTCTTCAGCGGCTGAGCGATGCCACCGCCAAAATCACCTGACTCCTTATCCATTGGGGCAATTGTCGTATCGGCTCCATCTTCCGCTTTCATGCGCAGGCCATAAGTGACCGAGTTCTTGGTCGGATCAGACCCGAGCGCGGGATTAAACGTGCAATTGGCCACAATCATGTTAGAAACACCGTTTACCGTACCGCCGCCAATCGATATTCCGTGGCCTGAATAGATGTTGCAATTGTTGATTACGATGTTGTTGCAGGCGGAGGTGGGATCGACGCTGCCGCCAGGCTTGGCGACGATGTCGTCGTCGCCGGCGGCAATCGTACAGTTCTGGATCAGGAAGTTGCTGCCCGAATAGTCGATGCCATCCGTATTTTGCAAATAGGTGTGGGTCGTATTCAGGGAGTTAATAATCGAATTATGGTCATTAATGCTGATGCCGCTAATGGTGACGTTTGTGTCCCTTTCCGGTACCAGATGCTCGTGGCCCGCATTCTCAATGGTAACGCCGGAGATCAACAATCGGTTAATGTGTTGAAGCGAAACCAAATTGTTGTCAGTTTTGACCGAGGCATTGCCGTCGATAATACCGCTGCCGGTGATTGCCATGTCGTGCAGGCCGCTGCCGGAAGTGGTGATCAGGGTGGCGCCAGCGGTACTGGCCTGGAGCGTGGCGCCGCTATCCAGCTGTAAATTGACATTGCTCCTCATCGTGAGCGTACCGGACTTAAATAAGCCGCTGGGAACCTGAACGATGCCCCCACCATTGTTCGAGCAGTACGTGATGTACGCATTAATGGCGGCAGCATTGTTCGCAGTTGCCGTGCTGGCGGCCGTGCCGCCATTGATACTGGGGTTGGAAACCGTCACGTTGTAGATGGTGGATCCAAAAGTCGGCAGCGTTGGCGCAGCCGGCAGTACCACCGGCACGGCGGCCAAAGTTGGAATCGCAGCACCCAGCAGGGCGGCCGCGCTGAAGAAACTAAGTGCCAGAACATGCAGCCGATGAAAGCTGGACTTGCGCGCCGTCGCTCCGTATCGATTCATCTCTGTTCCTTCGCTGCTGGAGCGGGATGTTTTGTCCCGCCCAATCCTAAGTAAAGCCAAACCACAATCGGCTCCTTCCGATTGCTTACCGCGTGCAGGTCGTGATTGCGGTGGCAATCAGTTATGCATCGGTCGGCGCGATTTCGCCTCTGTCGCAGTGGTCGATGTCGCAGTAGTTTATGTTGCTGTCGTCGATATCGGTCTCGTCGATATCACTGTCGTGCAGCTCAGCACCAGCCCCTTGCCGTCACTGCGGTTAATGATTCCATGTCGTACGTGTAGCCGCACCAAAGCGACGCTGCTACCGCCATTAAGCAGCTTGCCGGCGTCGCCGTCGGACCAAGCCAATCGCCGCCAAGCCCAAACCCGCCAGCACAAAACTGCTCGGCTCCGGCACGCTAGTCGCGCTGCCGCCGCCAGTCTTTAACAAGGTGAGCAATGCTTGCAGATTGCCGTTGTTGTAAGCATTGCCGCCGGTGACATCCGAATACTGGCCAATATTGGCCGTCGTCACGCCATGCGAAGACGGCGTTCCGTTGGGAAAATTCGTCGACAGGTAACCCGACTCATTCGCAAGTGCTAGCTCCATGGCAGAGATATCGGCTGCGTTGACATGGCCGTCAAAATTCATGTCCCCCTTCAAAAGGGCCGCGACGGTGGAGCTCAAACCCATCAACACAAAATCTTTACCGCCGGTCGCCGCAATGCTGCTAATCGCAGACGTTGAAGTATTCAGAGTCGTCAATCCAGTAGTACTGACGGTCCAGTTGTAAGTATTCCCTCCAAACACTGACGAAACCACGTCGCCGGTTTCCAGAAAGCCATCTGCATTCGTATCCGTCGTCAGCGTCAGCGATCCCCCCGGCTTTACTTGAAACGCCTTTGGCAAGGTTTGGCCGGCAACTCCGCTATAAACGCCGTTGGTCGGATCCAACACAAACAGCGACAGGTCCTGTGGCACACTGCCTGAGTGCAGCGTCGGGGCCGAGTTCAATACCAAATCCAAATACGCGTTTTGCGTCGCCGTATTTCGCAGCGACAAATTGTAATCGACCTGAATCGGCCGCACCCCGCCGTTCCCATAGTGAAATTCCACCGTTCCTGTCGTCCCGGCCGCACCGGGGCTCACCAAAAAATTCGCCACGTGAATGTGACCGACGGGACCGTCGTTGTACACCTTGAAAATTCCATTCCCCAAGCCGCTCGTGGTGTTATCACCACCGACTCGTACTCCGATCGAACCAGCCGCCTCGCCAGTTCCGAGCCCGGCTTCAAATACCCCTCCGTGATACTCATAAATCCCCGTCGCGCCGGCCGCGTTGGCCAATGACATCCGGCCTTGGGTCGCGTCAGTGATTTGCAGCGTACCGCCATTCTGGATGACGGTATTCGTTTGGTTCACGACGCTCCGCGAAATAAACAAGTTGCCATGCCCGGCCAACGCTGGAACGTTACTCACCTGCAGAGTGCCGCTATTGATCGTTAACGTGCTGCTGTTCGGTGCGGCGGTGTTGCCCAAATACATATCGTACAACACGTAGGGATCAAAATTGTGAGTGGCAAAATTGGGATCGTTAGTAGGGTCAAAGACAACGCTGATTGCACCGGCCGCAGTCCCATCAAGCTCCGTCGCGTTATTTACTTGTAATCCCATATTCGGCAACGTTACGTTGTCGTTGGAATTGGCATTCCAGTTCACAGGATCGTACCACCAGTTGGTGCCGCCTCCCCCATCCCAGATGGTGGCTGCGGAAACCTGACTCGCCGTGGTGGCTAACACGACTGAGCCAACAAAGCCGACCAGTACGATATCTCGAAGACTGAGTCGCCGAGCTGCACAAGTGCGTAACTTCCTGAACATGGATATATTCTCCTCGAAGGCCCCGATATTTGCCGTTTACTAAAAAAGCCCGCGGGACAAACTACCCGCGGGCTTGATCTTCATGGTTTTAAACCCCTCGACCATGCACCGATGCCCGCCGCTTCTGTCCCGGGAAGCGACGGCCCGAACGCTAAAATGTCCGCAATTACTTCTTCCTCCGTCGCATAGCAGCTAAACCGAAGACGCCCAAGCCCATCAACATCAGGCTCGTCGGCTCAGGTACAACTTCAACTTGAAAGTGACTTATGTCGAATCCCGTCGCCGAGCTGGCGCTCCCCGCAGGACGAACGTTGAAGGTGTCAAACGTATAAGCTGCCGGTGATGCGTCCGTTGTCGTTACTTCTGCAAAGCCAGCCCCGTTTAAAGTGCCCCCAGACATTTTCACGTCGAAGTCAAGCCCATTGCTTGCGTTACGTGTAATCGTCCACACCAGCGTGTATAACGTGCCGCTGTCGTAGCCGTGATTTCCACTCGTGGCGCCGTTTGCCAGCGCAGTGCCCCAGTCGCCGCTCGAGTTCAGCAGCGTGCTGCTACCCGTATTACTTCGTTTTTTCAGTTGAAATGGGTTGCTGTTGCCCAACGTTTGTCCCATGTTCGTGTACATGGCATAACCGGTGTAAACACCACTCCCAGGCGCGGCATCTGTCGTCAGGCGCGCCGCGGAAGGAGTGTCCACAATGCAAAATGGAAACTGCTGGCTCGTATTCGAGGTGTTCACGCCGCTGGGAGTGAACTCCCAAGTCACCTTTAGCTGGTCTCCCGCGTTCGCCAGCGTCACCGGAGTCGCCTCAGGAGCGAAAAAAGTCGTCCAGTTCGAAGAGCCAGTCGGCGGCGCAGTCGTAATGTGGCCTACTGTAGTCGCGTTCGTGCCGCCGTTATTGTTAATGAACCAGGCGGATTCCAACTCGCCATCCGAGTCACGGTCGATAGCCGTTGCGCCGTTGTTATCGGCATAGTCTGGCGAGGCCGGGTCGGTGCGAGTTCCGTCCGTCCAGTGATCATTCACGATGATCGTACCGTTGCTCGTAGAGCACAGCACGACAACTAATCCGAGGGAAAATAGCGCGCACCAAGCCGCCGGAAGAAGCCGAACAGAAGGCCGAATCATTAGATACCTCCCTTACAAAGGATATTGATCCACCGTGCGCGGCCTCTTCCGGAAATTGCGCACAGCCGATACGAGCGATAACTCAGAAACAAACTCCCCGCTTCTCTGTATATACTCAGCACCTCTGCGGGTGTCAACAATTTTGAAAAAATGATGATGAAATACTTTCCAGAGGCCTCCTGACATTGGCTCTGGCAGCGTGAGCTGTGCCGACTAGAAGTTCCACTGCAGCCGACCACAACGCCACCATGGAATGCGTGTTTTAACCACAATTCACAGCAATTCTTCCAATTCACGCAATCCACATCCTGCTCTTGGCTGGCGGCGTATCGAAATGATCGTCATAGCTCAATTTGCGCAAACGGTTCATTGACATTTG
>DASXPQ010000455.1:0-5871 GCA_036493575.1 Pirellulales bacterium | reverse complement strand
CGGGCAGGATTTGATTTGCCAGGTGCCGATTAGTTATGCCCAGGCGGCTCTGGGAGCTAAGATTGAGGTGCCCACGCTGGACGGACCGGAAGATTTTGAGATTCCGGCAGGGACCCAGCCAGGACAAGCGTTCAAGCTGCGACGGCGGGGCATGCCCGACCCACGCGGCAGCGGCAAAGGGGATTTGTTTGTGGTGATGAATTTGGAAGTGCCAAAATCGCTTTCGACCAAACAGGAAAAACTGCTCCGGGATATGGCCAACGAGGAAAAGACCAATGTCAGTCCGCGTCGCACTTCGTTTTTGGAAAAACTAAAGGATTATTTTGTCCCAGCAGTTGAAGAAGAACCGCGGAAGGAGAAAAAGCGTGGCTAAAGAATCAAAACCCGGCGAAGACCTGGATGATGCGAGCTTGATTGGCGACGCTGCCGTGCCCGAATTGACGTCGGAAGGGGAAATGGACTTGATTCGAACCGATTTGGCTGAGGCGCGGGACAAAATGCTGCGCGCTCAGGCGGAATTGGACAATTACCGTAAGCGAGCCCGGCGGGAATTGGACGACGAACGCCGGTACGCCGAAATCAATTTGCTGCGCGACCTGCTGCCGGTACTCGATAACATTCACCGGGCGATCGATGCCGCGGGAAAGAATGCTGATCCGGCGGCATTGCTTTTGGGCTTCAAAATGGTCCGACAACAATTGGAAACGCTGTTGGAGCAACACAACTGCAAGCCGATTGAAGCCATCGAGCAGCCGTTTGATCCGGCCTGGCATAGCGCCGTGATGCAGCAGCTTAAGCCGGATATGCCTGAGAATACGGTGATCGACGTAGTGCAAAGCGGCTTTCACTTGCACGACCGGGTGGTCCGGCCGGCGCAGGTGATTGTGTCGAAAAAGGAATGAGCCGGCATGCCGACTTACGATTACGTTTGCGACGCCTGCGGGAAAGAATTCGAAGAATTCCAATCGATCACTGCCGACGCACTACGCAAATGCCCCAAGTGCGGCAAGAAAAAGTTGCGAAGGTTGATTGGCACCGGTGCGGCCATCATGTTCAAAGGCTCGGGATTCTATCAGACGGATTACCGGAGCGATTCATACAAACAACGAGCCGAAGCAGACAAGCCGGCGGCAAGCGACAGTAAAAGCGAAAACAAAACGGCCGACAAGTCGGAGAGTAAATCCGAAGGTAAAACCGGCACTGACAGTGGATCGTCTGCCAGCGGCAAGTCGGACAGCAAGAAGCCAGCCGCTAAGAAGAAGCCGTAAGGCGAGTGATGCTCGCGCAATTCGGGCGGACGACCATGCAAATCGTCATTTCTGCCGTCGTCGTATTGGGTGTGTTTGTGGTGGCACCCATTTGGTTCGTGTTCTCGCTGCGGCGGATGTCGCTGGGCGATTTCATGTACGGTCCGCAGGGCAAGCGAAAATCAACCGCGGCGATGGGAAGTGCGTTACGAGAGTTAGATCGCTTGGTGGCCAGGCCGTCGATCGAGTATAGAATTGAGGCAGAAGATCCCGATAAGCTGGTCGAGGACGAAAAAGGCGGCGAATAATCTTCCGTGTGACCGATCGTATTTATGTCGCTCATCCGTTGCACCATTTGCGATAAAGCGTTCGACCCGGAGAAATCCACGGCGCTGCCGTTCTGCGGCGAGCGCTGCAGGCGGATTGACTTGGGCCGCTGGCTTGACGAACGCTATTCTCTGCCGGTCGAGCGCTCTGAAGATGAAGAATTCGAAGAGCAACAGCGTTTGCCGCCGGACGAAACGTAGGTTCTCCGGGCAGGTTTGCCGAGGATTCGCTTCGATTGGCTAGTAGAACATTGGCCAAACTCTGTGCGGGCACGCAGCTTATCGTTCTTGCGTGTAATTGCTGGCCTCGTATAATGCTACTCAACCCACTTTCCCTATTCTTCCTGGAGGGAGGTAGATATGGCGGAAGAGCATAGCCGCATACGCCAAATTTCCTGGCTAGAACTGTTTCCATGGCTCGGTCTGGTCCGTGCCGTGCGCTTGGCGTTTGCGCCCCGGATGCTAATTTTGGCCGCCGTTGGTTTAGCCGCCACCAATGCTGGGTGGGGGCTGATGGGTTGGATTTTTGACAAGAACACGGACCCTAGCCTGGTGGTAGCCCGCAATACGATGGAAGGCTTCCGGGCGATGCCGCTGATTCCTCAGGAAATCATCCTTCCCGACGTTAGCATCAGTGTGCTGGACCCGGCGACCAGCGCTGCGCAAACACCTTGGAAGGTGATTACTTATCCGTTTTCGCAATTATTCAAGTGGGATGTGACGGTTGCCTCTTTCACGTATTTGCTGCTGTGCGGCGTGTGGGCACTGTTGGTGTGGGCGCTGTTTGGCGGGGCGATTTCTCGCGGGGCGGCGCTATGGTTTGCGCGCGAAGATAGGCTTAGCTTTCGCCGCTCGCTGGGTTGGGGCGTGAAGAAGTGGCCCGCTTATTTTGGCGCGCCGATGTTTCCGCTGGTCGGCGTGTTGATTGCAGTGATTCCGGTGGCGATTTTGTGCTTGCTGCTGAAAATTCCTGTGGGCGTATTGGTCGTGGGAATTATTTGGCCGGTCGTGCTATTGTGCGGATTGTTGCTAGCGATTTTGCTTGTGGGTTTGCTATTCGGCTGGCCTTTGATGTGGCCAACCATTAGCGCGGAAGGGACGGACAGTTTTGACGCGCTGAGCCGGTCGTACTCGTACACGTATCAGCGGCCGGTCCATTATTTGTTTTATGCGGCCGTGGCGGGCGTACTGGGAATGTTGGCGTGGGTGGTGGTTTTGATCTTTGCCAAAGGCGTGATTGAATACAGCTACTGGGCGGCAAGTTGGGGTTGCGGGACGCCTAGGATTCAGGAAATTCGACAAATTGCAGAGGCCCCGCCGTCGCTGGAGCTGGCGCCATCACTTTCCGGCTTTGCTCCTCCGCCGCCGACCGATGGCGGTGGACTTCTGGAAAAAGGCAGTCTCGCGGTTGGCTTTTGGGTGCGGGTGGTCAAATACATTGCCGTTGGGTTTTTGTTCAGCTATTTCTGGTGTGCGGCAACCTACATTTACTTCTTGCTGCGACAATCGGTTGACGCCACGGAGTTGGACGAAGTGGCTGTGGAAGAGGAACCGGAAGCGTACGGCCTGCCGCCGATCATTAACGAGCCGGGTGGACCGCCGCAAGTGGCTGATGCGCCGCCGCAGTAGTTCGCTGCTGCAGTACCTCCTACGCGCTGGGACCGCGACCGAATTCAAGTTGAATCGGATGGTTGCAGCAGCTGCTTGAGCAAGCTTTGCATTTGCGCATCGAATTGGCCGCGAGTGAGAACTACATCGCAGCCGGCGCCTTGCGCGGCGGCGAGTTTCTGCTCGTGGACATGAGGGCCGAAGGCGACGATCACCCGCGGCGGATGGTCCAAAGCTTTTAGCTGCGGCACGATTGCAGCAGGATCGACGGCCGAGGAATTTAAATCCAACAGGACGATCGCGGCCGGCGATGTTGCAGCGCAAAGCTCTTCTAGCAACACCTCTGCGCTGGCCGCAGTTGCCATGGTCGCGCCCAGTTGTTGCGCTACGCCAGCTACGCGCGAGGGAAACACGAGATCGGTGGTGAGGAAGGCGATCAGCATTGGCGATGCCTAAACAGCCTCGGGGCCGCGTACCGTTCCCGCCAGTGAGATAGCTTCCGCCGCCGGTAAGACGAAGATTTTTCCGTCGCCAATTTCGCCGCTCGCGCCCGTGCGCGCCACCGTAGTAATGGTTTCGATGGTGCGGTCCAAAAAATCATCGTTGACGATAATTTCCAAGGTGATTTTACGGAGCAAATGGGTTTTATATTCGTGCCCGCGATACATTTCCGTGCGGCCGCGCTGACGGGCATAACCTTGGGCATCGCAAACCGTCATTCGCGTGACTTCAATTTTGTTGAGCGCCTGGCGGACGGCTTCCAGCTTGGTCGGTTGGATAACGGCAATGACTAGTTTCATCGCGGCGGCTTTCGGCGTGTGGTTTCTTAGCGACAGCATCCGTGTGTGCAAACCATAAGATACCGCAGCGGCGACAGGGTCACAATTGGTGTGCGCCGCGTGACCACTGAGGCAACAAAAAAGCCCGGGGTGGAGCCCCGGGGCTTTCGATGATCGTTTAGCGCCGGCCAGCTACGGTATTTGTTGATCGCTGCCGCCGTAGCGCAATTCGAAACTGCCGATACCGCTGGTTGGCATACGCAATTGCAAATGGGCATCCAGCACTTTGCTGATCCGGGCAGAGCTTTCGACCAAATGATCATGGGTGTACTCGTCCAACTTCACATTGCTGGCAAGTAACTTATTCATCCGGTCTTGAAGCGTTTTCAATTCGGCAAATGCCACAGTCTGGCAATCCGCTGGGGCCGAGGTATTGCCCATTGCCAGGTTTGACAAACGATTCAGGTACTGCCGCTGCAGATTGCGGCGCAAACTGCTGACGGCTGGCTTGCGATCGGTATATTCCCCGCCTTGCAGCGTTTCCAATTCTGAGAAAATCGATTTGGTCAAACCATTGACCAAATCGGGGACGGTAAACGCATCTTGATCGGCAGGCACTTTCAATTCGCTGTCGTGCAGACGAGTCAGGGTGAGGGACGAAAGCAATTGATCGAGAATGCGTCCTTGCCACAGGGAAATGACTTCGTGGACGGGGTAGTCATTGCGGAGCGGCACTTCAGCGCCCCAGTGGTCCCAGCGTGAGGCGGCCAAATGGTTGTACAAATCGGCTGGGAATTGGAACGGCTTGTCGCTGAAAACTTCCTGCTCGACTAAATCCAAAGCGTCGTGCTGCTTTTTGGAATCGACCACAACGTAGGGAGCAGCGGCGTCTTTATCGCCTTTGTGGCTACGATTGACGTACACGCCACCGACATATCGCGATGCAAAATACACAGCCCGGCCATATTGCGACAGCAAAACGCCGAAGGCTTCGCGAGCTTTGCGGTAATCTTCCCCTTCTTTCACGACGCGGTCGACAATTTGTGGCCAGAGCCCGGAGATGAGTTCGGTCCGCTCTTTAGCATATGCCAAATTGTCGTCGCCAAGATCGTAGCGATTGGTGAGCGGATCGCTGTCGATGCCGCGGGTATCTTCGTCGGTGGCATATTGCAGAGCGTGCTCGCCGCTGCGGGCGGCGATTTTATCGAGCGATTTTTTATCGCCGTCGGTGGTGTAACCGTATTCAATGGCCCACATGTCGTAGGGGCCAATGGTTGTGGAGAAGAAATCGCCCTGCGTTTTGCCCTTCGGCACGATGTTCGCCGGGGTGTAATCCATGACCGACGAAACGATGGGTTGGCCTTTCATCTTGTCAGGATCGTTGATTTCGTCCAGTGAGCGGTAAGAGCTGGCTTTGAAGTTATGACGCAGGCCGAGGGTATGGCCCACTTCATGCATGGTGGTTTCCTTGAGGCCTTGCATGATCATGCGATCTTCTTCGGCGTCGGATTTCGCTTTATCATCTCCCGCCGCGGCCTTGGCCAGTAACGCGGTAGTGCCGAGGGCCAAATCCATTGCGCGGCCGGTGGCCAGATCGCAGGCTGGATAAAAGTTTCGCTCCGCATTGCGGCGGTGGACTTGGTCTTCGTAGGATTTCAAATCCAATGGTCCACCGGTCAGTGCGGCGATGCTGGCGGGGGTGAACGTCTCGTATTCGGTGCTCCAATACTGGAGGAAATCGGCATCGAAAATAATGCTCGCGTTGAGGATTTGCCCGTTGGTTGGGTTCACGCGCGAGGGGCCCATGGCGAATTTCGCGCTGGAAGTAATCCAGCGGAAGGTGTTGTAGTTGATATCTTCCGGATCCCAATCGGCATTGTCGGGTTGTTGACGTACTTCGATGGCGTTTTC
>DASXPQ010000454.1:0-1965 GCA_036493575.1 Pirellulales bacterium | reverse complement strand
CTGACCAATCAAATGCGCGGGTTGGCGAAGGCTGATGCGACAACGTTCACACACTGTTATGAAGCGATTACCACACCGGAACGTCTGCAGTGGTTGGTGGGCGAACTGAATAAGCAGAAGCAGATTTCGATCGACACGGAGACGACCAGCGTTTACCCGCGCTGGGCGGAAATCGTCGGCTATTCGTTTGCTTGGAAAGAAGGCGAGGCATATTACTTGCCCGTTCGCGCGCCGGCGGGCGAACCGTGCCTGGATCCGAAATCCACCTTGGAAGCGCTGCGGCCGGTGCTGGAAAACGCGGGGATTGGCAAGATCGGGCAGAATTTGAAGTACGACATGATTGTGCTGCGGACCGCGGGGGTGGAGGTGGCTGGCGTGCAGTTCGACACCATGCTGGCCAGTTATCTGCTTGATGCGGGGGAGCGGAATCACAACCTGGACCAGTTGGCCGGGCGTTATTTGAACCATGTGACCACGAAGATCGAAGCGCTCATTGGCAGCGGCAAAAATCAGAAACGGATGGACGAAGTGCCGTTGGCTGAAATTACCCACTATGCGGCCGAAGATGCCGACGTGGCATTGCGGTTGATGCCACCGTTGGCCGCACGGTTAAAAGAGGCCAATTTGGAGAGCCTGTTCCACGACCTTGAGGTGCCGTTGGTTGACGTGCTTGTGGAATTGGAATCGAACGGCATCAAAGTCGACCGGACACGCTTGGCGGAGCTAAGTGCTCAGTACGGTCAGCGGATGGCGGCCCTCGAGCTGGAAATTTTCAAGCTGGCCGATCGAGAATTCAACATCGCCAGCCCCAAACAGTTACAGGAGGTGCTGTTTGTCGAGCAGAAGCTACCGGTCCTGAAAAAAACGAAAACAGGACCCAGCACCGATGCTGAAGTGCTGGAGGAACTGGCCCGCTCGCATCCGCTGCCTGCGAAAATTATCGAATATCGGCAGTACGCTAAGCTCAAAGGCACGTACGTGGATGCGTTGCCGAGCATGTTGCATCCGCAAACTGGGCGAGTGCATGCCTCATTTAATCAAGTTGTCGCGGCGACCGGCCGGCTGAGCTCGAGCGATCCAAACCTGCAAAACATTCCCATTCGCAGCGATGAAGGGCGCGAAATCCGTTCGGCTTTTTTGCCGGGTGAACCAGATTGGCTGCTCTTGGCGGCGGACTATTCGCAGATTGAACTGCGGGTGCTGGCGCATTTTTCCGGAGATGAAACGCTGCTGGCTTCGTTCGAGCGCGATGAAGATATTCACGCGCGCGTTGCCAGTCAGGTACATGACGTGCCGCTGGAAAAAGTTACGTCCGAAATGCGGCGCGTGGCGAAAGCGGTGAACTTCGGCGTGATTTATGGGCAAAGCCCGTTTGGGCTGTCAAAAATGTTAGACATCGAGCAGGAGGAGGCCGCCCGATTCATCGACGCGTACTTCAACGGGTATCCCGGCGTCGAAAAATTTCTGCGCGAGGTGCTGGTACAGTGTCGGCGACAGGGTTACGTGACAACCATCCTTGGTCGCCGCCGAGCGATACAAGGTGTGCGCGACATTACACTCACGAAGCCTGGTGAACCAGCGGCACGGCAACGCACGCTGCCAGAGCGCACCGCCATTAACACTGTCATCCAAGGCAGTGCCGCCGATTTGATGAAGTTGGCGATGCTTCACGTTCATCGCAAACTTTCGAGCAGCCGGCGGCAAAGCAAAATGTTGCTGCAAATCCACGACGAGTTGATCTTTGAAGTGCCGCCGAACGAACTTGATGAAATGAAGCAAATGGTTCGGGACGAAATGGCGAGAATTATGCCGTTATCCGTAGCGCTTAAGGTTGATTTGAAAACAGGGCGCAATTGGGCGGAGTGCGAGTGATCCATTGATAATACATTGACCAATTTCGGCAACTAAACTACGGCCGCTATAAACTTGATGAAAATTCTCGGCCTACTGGGCGGCGTGGCAAGC
>DASXPQ010000453.1:0-2316 GCA_036493575.1 Pirellulales bacterium | reverse complement strand
AACATGCTTGCCGTGATCTGCAGCTTTATCCTCTGCATCGATCGAGATCGCGCCCGGCAACTGTTTTTAGTGATCGCCTGGTCCGGCGTGGCATATGCCGCTTTTGGAATAACGATATTCGCGATGGATCCGACCTACGTTCCCTGGAGCGATATACGAGGTTTTTTTTACCTCACGTCCACATTCGGTTACCGCAGCACAGCGGCGGTTTATTTCGGGCTGTGTACTATTTTGTGGTTGCTGTTTGTGCTGCAGCATCTGCGTCGGCGCCTGCCACTCGATTCGGTTTATTGGAGGAGTGGCCCGCGCTTGCTCCTGGCTGAAATGCCGATTCTCTCATTTGTGATGCTGCTGATCTGCCTAACAGCGATGCTGATGACGAAATCCAGAGCCGGCGTCGCGCTTTCGTTTATGGCGCTCACTATCGCCTCGGCAGGTTTTTTCTACCGCGACTTGCTACGGCGCGGCAGGATTGCCGCGGCTTTGGTGATCGGTGCACTGACTACTTTTTTTCTTTTCGAAATTTTGGGTGGCAATGTTATCCAACGGCTCGAATTTGAGGGATTTGTCGATCCAGGCCGCCTTGAAACCTACCGCTCGACGTTAAGGATGATCGCCGATCATCCTTGGTTTGGAACGGGACTTGGGACCTTTGTGTGGAGCTTCCCCGTCTATCGGAGCGGTGGTTCGATGTGGGGAGTCTGGGAATTCGCCCACAGCACACCATTGGAACTTGCCGCTGACCTCGGGTTGCCGCTGGCCGGATTGATTGGTCTGGCGTGGCTGATTGTCTTGGTTGTGTTAATCCGGGGCGTGCGCATCCGTCGAAGTGCTCGGATCGTGCCGGCCGGGGCGCTTGCGGTCGCTATCCTTGCCCTGCTGCACTCGTTCGTCGACTTTTCGCTGCAAATCCCCGGTTACGCAATTGTCGTATTCGCTGTAGTTGGCGCGGGTTTGGCGCAGTCGTTCTCAAGCGATAACGTGAATAAGGCCCACGCTATTCCAGAAAAGAGCTCCGCTGCCCTGCAAATGGCTTGAACACAAACATTAGCATGATCACGGTGGACACGGCGGGACGGCGACACGGAATGTACACGAAACTCATCGCTCTCGTATCCGCACATTACATTATCCTGGCTCGTAGTTTTACTGTCATTCTCGGCGGCCTAGCAGTTTGGTGGGGAATTACCGGATTCCCGGTGTATTGGCAGGACTCCTCAATTGAGCGAATGGCTTCTCGGATAATTGCCGGCGACGAATTTAAATTCGAGACACTTGCCCAGCAACTTCCCACTATCGACGGCATCGAGAGGTCAGCCAATTGCCGCCCGGCCGCCTTGCGAAGTGCAACGATCATCCGGCTCCGCATGCTGGAAATCGAAGCCGCAGAAAAGGATGGCCGACAGCTTGATGAGCACTTCAAATCGTTGACCAATGCGGTCCAAAGATCTTTGTCCTGTGCGCCTGCTGACCCATTTTTGTGGCTAGCGCTCTATTTGGTGGAAGTTACTGAAAATGGATTTAACTCGGATTACGCAAAATATCTGCGGCTGTCGTATCAGTTGGGGGCGCACGAGGGGTGGATTCTGTTAAAACGCAATCCCGTTGCGTTTAAAACATTTCAACAACTACCCCCTGATTTGCGCGAATACGCAATCAACGAATTTTTTGCGATGCTGCTTGAAGCGCACTTCACCGACCAAGCTGTGGAAATTTTCTTTGGTCCCGCGTGGCCGGAGCGCGACCTAATTTTATCACAGCTGACGCGCCTTTCCGGCGCTGATCGCCAGCGTTTCGCGGATGCGGTTTCCAGGCGTGGCTATGATCTAGATGTACCGGGTATCGGTCTTGCACCCAAGGATTCGCATCGTTTTGCACCAAACATTCGTGTGCCGCAGTAGCTAATCTAGTATGGTTTTGCGTCTGCCTCATGGCAACAGACTTGAGGCTCTCGGCAAGCATCGCGGCGCGTAGGTCTCGAAAACTTGAACGACTCCATCATCCAGTCCATGTTTTGACGACGCTATCTCCTCTTCGCCGTCTTAAAAAATGCGCATTGCCTATCTTCTGCTACTTGGCCTGATTGGTATATCGCCCGCGCTGCTATTCGTGGACGGGCCGATGATTCATGCTCTTCTTGTTGCTTATGCGGCCGTGGCTGTGGCACTGGTCGGTGCGTTAATTCGCCCCGGCGAAGCACGACATCTCGCTAACGTCATTCGTCCGATCGCAATTTTTGCTGCGGTCTTAACCGTCTGGCTGATCGTCCAAATCATACCGCTTCCAATCAAGAGTTTGGTTCACCCGATCTGGACA
>DASXPQ010000452.1:0-2600 GCA_036493575.1 Pirellulales bacterium | reverse complement strand
ACAGCTTGGAAGATGGCGTGAAGCTGGGTGCCCGCCTGGAAACACTGTACGACGTCTGGCGACAAGTCTTTGTCGGATACTATGCCAAGCCGGCGCAAGTGCAACAGTGGTTTGCCACGACGGAGTCGTCGACCAGCCGACCGGAGCCGGCCGTCTCCGGCGATCCCACCATGAAGAGCACCCCGTCGGCCGGAGAGCTTTCCATCGCGCCGTCTGCTGCCAGTTCGGGTTCGCACAAGTTACATCAAGTGGTGTACTTTAACGACAAGCAGCAATACGTGGATGCGCTGAAGGAAGCTCAGCCACAAATTGACATGTCGATTGGTTTTTACTCCGACAATGCGCGAACGGCCTATTTCTTTGCCAGCGACGATCCGTACATCGGCACGCTTTATCACGAGGCCACGCACCAATTGTTTCGCGAAACGCCGCCGGCGGCGGTCGATCCGGGACGAAAAAATAATTTCTGGATCGTGGAGGCCATTGCCTGTTACATGGAATCGCTGTCCGAGCATCAAGTACTGGAAGGCCTGCCGTACGGATCGTACATCACCGTTGGTGGTGAAAATGCGGGGCGCGTTCCGGCTGCCCGGAAGCGATTCCTGGACGACCATTTTTATGTGCCGCTGCGAGAACTGGCAGCGTATGGTATGAACGATTTGCAGCACGACGCACGCCTGCCATCCATTTACAGTCAAATTTCCGGCCAGGCGTGGTTTTTGATGCATGCCGATCAAGGCCGTTATCGGCCGGCGCTGATGAATTATTTGATCGCCGTATATACTGGCCATGCTGGCATGGACACGCTGGAAAAACTCACTGGCCAAAAGTTTGAGCAGCTCGATCAGCAATATCGCGACCTTTTGAAATAGGCGGCTGATCCGGTTACGGTGCGGCATTCTCTCAGGTGGTCTAGCGCAACTTGGATGCCTCGGCACCGCGCCCGCTCATGAAAGGTTGACTGGCGAACTTACGTCTCGGTATGGTGGGCGGTAGGCGTTTTGTGTTTGCACAGGGATGGTTTGTGAAAGGCGTACTTTGATGCTCCTCAAATTGTTGATTGGCGTGCTTGCATTGGCGGCGGACGGATCGACGGCGCCAAGCGGTGCAGCCGAATCGACGGCGGCGATAGAGGCTCCAAAGTACCACGTCGGCAGTCGAGTGATTGTGATTCATGAAACACTACTGCGAGTGGACGATCATCCGGTTAAACAATTGGAGCCGGGTACTCCGCTACGGGTCGAGGAGCTAAACGACCAAGGATTTCTTGGCGTTACGGCCGGTCGCGCAGGCTGGGTCGATGCCGCCGACGTTGTGCCTCTGGAAGATGCACTGGAGCCACTGACCCAACTGATCGCCCAGGATGCGGACAACGTTCACTTACATCAAGCGCGGGCGGTCATTGCCGAGGCCAAAAAGAATTGGGACCTGGCCATTGAAGACTTCACCGCGCTCATGCGGCTCCAGCCGGACCAGTCCAAATATTATCTCATGCGCGGCGACGCCTGGTTGGAAAAAAAGGAAACCGACAAAGCCCTTGCCGATTTGAACGAAGCAGTCACGCGCGACGAAAATCCAGCGTTTGCGCTCCTGAAGCGCGGATACCTTTGGGCTCAGCGAAAGGAACTGGATAAAGCCCTCGCCGATTTTAACGAAGCGCTCGGTCATGACTTGGATGATTCGGCGAAGGCCGAGGTGTTGTCGTACCGAGGCAGCGTTTATTTGGACCAGAACGATTTCGATAAGTCCTTTGCCGATTTCGATGCAGCGCTGAAACTCGATCCCCGTAATGCCACCAATTTTGTACTGCGCGGAAGCGCCTATTATCGTCGCGAAAAATATCAGCAGGCGATTGCCGATTATTCGGCCGCGCTATGGGCTCAACCTGACAATCCCACGACCTATACTCATCGCGGTTATGCGTTTTGGCGAAACGGCGAGCCGGGGGCGGCCGAAGCCGATTTTGAGAAAGCTATCAAATTGGATCCCGCCAATCGCTATGCGTTGGGAGGCCGGGCAAGTTTGCGGGCCTCGAAAAAGGAGTTCGACAGGGCGCTTGCGGATTTCAACGAATGCGTTCGACTCGATCCAAGTAGTGCCGAACCGTTGGTCAATCGGGCTGACACATACGGATTGATGAAACAATACGACAAGCAAATTGCCGACTACCGGGAAGCAATCAAACTGGCTCCCGACGAGGCGATGGCACATAACAATTTGGCGTGGATTTTGGCCACCTGCCCGGAGGAAAAATTCCGCAATGGTACTGAAGCGGTGGAACAGGGCAATAAGGCGGTGGAGCTGACCCAGAACAAACAGGGTGAATTCATCGACACGCTGGCAGCCGCCTATGCAGAGGCGGGCGATTTTGACAAGGCCGCCGACTATCAGCAAAAAGCCATCGATTTGGTGTCTGACGAAAAGACTCGAAAAGGCATGCACGACCGGCTCGAGCTATTTCAGAAGCACGAACCCTATCGAGAAACACCTGGCGAACAAACCGCGGCAAATTAGCGAAGTTCCCCCGGCAATTGCTTTCTTGAATCGTGGGGCTATGCCCGCTAGGCTAGAGGGATTGCCATTTTATGGCGTAATCCCGC
>DASXPQ010000451.1:0-5299 GCA_036493575.1 Pirellulales bacterium | reverse complement strand
TTCGTTTTTGCTTTCGCCTTGATGGCAGGCGGAGGTTTATTGGTCGGCGCGGAAATGCTGAACCCGGCCATTCGTCGCAGCACCGACTTACTGTCGCTTGTTGAAAGCCATTTGATTGTATCAATCCCGCATATCTCTACGCGCGACGAAGTGCGTCATAAGAAGAGCCGGCGCCTGTATTGGGTCGCCGCATTCGCCGCCATTTTTGCCGCCGCGTTGGCGGCTGCCTTATTCATCCTGCCGCCTCCGGATACCTGGTTGGATAAGGTGATGTCAGTCCTGCTGAGATAGCCCGAACTTTAAGATTAGTGTGAAAATGGAAAAAATTCGACAAGCAATTGAACGTGCCAAGGCATCCGGCCCTGCCCCTTCCCAGGCGCCTGATTTTCCCGAACCGTCAATGTTGGCGCCTCAAGTGCGACCGGGCTTAATTGCGCCAAGCGTGCCTCGCCAATACGCAAGTCGAGAGGTTGCGCTGAACGCTGGGCATCTGGAATCGAAGAGAATTATCGCGCACGACGTCGCGGATCCCCGTTCAAAATCCTTCGATATGCTGCGGACGCAAGTTCTGCAGACCATGGAAATAAAATCCTGGCAGACAATCGGGGTTACCTCTCCGACCCCAGGCTGTGGAAAGACGGTTGTTTCTACCAACCTTGCCCTCAGTATTGCGCGCCAGCAGAGCCGCCCTGTTTTGTTGGTGGATCTGGATTTACAGAAACCGCAAGTCGCAAACTATCTCGGGTTAAATATCAAGCACGGGATATTGAGTGTGCTTGAGGGACGAATGGATCTTCCCGGTGCGATTGTCGAAGGTTCCATAAAAAATATAAGACTTTCGATCCTGCCGTGCGAAGCTTCCACGCTTAATTCGTCAGAATGGATGGCGTCAAAATCATTGGACACCATCATGCAGCAGATAAAGCGGGACTTTAATGACTGCATTGTTATTTATGATTTGCCGCCCGTGCTGACCGGCGACGACGTCATTTCAATCCTCCCCCGCATCGATTGTGTGTTGTTTGTAGCGGCAATTGGAACGACGACGATTTCGGATATCAAGGAATCTAACAAGCATCTGGAATTGGCATCGGTCGTTCGGGTCGTTCTCAATAAATCATCCGAAATGCCCGCTGCCTACTACTCCCGCTATGCGGAGAACCCGCATCCTGAGCGCGTCAAACAACGCGCCTAACTACGACCTGGCACCGGCGGGAAGCTCTGCTGCAAAGTCTAGCGGCCGTGTGCGGGACTGGACGCGGGCGGTCCTCAGCCGCTGGTACACGTCGGTTGCAGCCCGCCCCAATCTTAGCGGCCTGTCCGCACGTTAAGCGGGCTCTGGAACTTCCAATCGCTTTAGCAATTTACTCTTAATTCCGATTGCCGGTTGCGGTCTGAAAAAATCGGGCACATTCGCCCATATTTTTCATGCTGCGAGGTTTCCGTATGCGTATTGCAAAGCTTGCGTTGGGCGTCCTCGCGGCCTGTGTCTTAGTGGCTGAAAGCCAATCTTCGAACGGTGCCGTTTTATTCAGTATTAGCGGCGGTACGGTCTCGGGGTTCGATTACAACAGCGATAGCGGCTCTAACAACGTCATCAATGCGCCGGGCGCGCCGACGACCGGTTCAACCGTATTCGACGGCTCCAATACGAGTGCCTGGATCGGCAGCACCCAAAGCGCTCCAGCTGTTCTTTCGGTTTCAGGACTGAATCCGAATCAATCCTATATCATCCAGTGGGCATACATCGGCAGCGAGGCTGCGAACCAAAACTTGTTTCAGATTACCAATTCAGGCGCCATCGTAATCGCCACCAGCGTCCCAAGTGCTGGCTTCGTGGCAGACAACCGCAACAATAATTGCTGCTTGAGCGTAAACCCCGCCCCCACCGTGAACATTGGTGCTACCATTTACAAGAACACCAGCGTCACCTCGAGCATCCCAGGTTTCTCGATCAGGGATACCGTCACCGGTATGTCGGTGACAAACGGCGTCATCAATCCGACGCCTAATATCGGCGCGGCGAATCTAATATTCGCCTATCTGACGCCCGACACTGACCCCGCCCACACTGCAGCGGGAATTTTTTGGGATTTAACAACGACGCCTACCAACACCATTGTCTTTGGGTTCAACGACAATGGCGCCGGTGACGACGACCACGATGATTTTGTGGGCATTGCCACAATTATTGCAGGCAGTACCGTTACAACGCCAATACCGGGCGCACTGCCATTATTCGGCAGTGCTCTCGGGGGTGTCATGGGGCTGCTGGCGTGGCGGAAAAAACGCAGAAGCCCCGGAACAGATCCGGGGCCACGTTTGCGTAAACTTCGCTAGTGCAAACCTAAGTCGCCGAACCGGTAATTCAGTTTCAAGCGCGCGACCTGTGATTTGTCATGGAACGACACCGTCGTCGGGGGGAACGTCGTCGTCACTCCCGAAAAATCGCCGGCTGCCGGCGCTGCCAACGTATCGGTCCCAAAATCCATATAGAGATATTCGGCGCCGACCGACCAATTGCGGTTGAGTGCGACTTCGACACCGCCACCGACAGTCCAACCAACCTTTGTCGTTGAATCGGATATGACGCGGACTTGGCCGCAACCAACGTTGCAATTCTGTGTGACCGAGTGCTCAAAACCGCCGTAAGCGAGACCACCGGTGACATAAAATAACCAATTGCTCATGCCCTCTGGCGAGACACCGACCCGGCCGCGAACTGTGCCGATCCATTTCTGCTCGTCCGAAAGCAAAAGGGTATCGCCGCCGCCGCCGCCCGGGCCCAAAACTATTGGGTTTAATGTGAACGAGGCCGTATCGGTGCGATCCCGCCACGCAATATCGGCTTCAGCACCGAATACCCAAATCCCACTCTGGTAATTAAACCCGAGCTGACCGCCGCCGATAAAGCTTCCGGGGTCAACGCTGGTTGAGAGTGCGCCCCCTGTTGGAAACGGGGGATTTCCAAAGATCTGACCGGCGTCTTGTACGTAATCGATGGAGGAATGGCCCCAGGAATACCCAGCATTGAGACCCACATAAACGCCCGACCAGTTGTTGAGCATCGGTGCCGGAATGTAGGCTGGGGCCTTCATAGGCATGTCCGCAGCGAATGCTGATACCGACAGCCCTAAAGCTGCTCCCGTAGTGAGTAGTCCACTAATAAAGCGATGCATGGCCCGCTCCCTCTGTCCCGTGTACCCCTAACGCCTATAGGGTTAACTTTGCAGCCCGAGCCTCAAGAATTCGTTGACCTTGTTACTTTTGGGCAACATTTTCGCTGCCAAGACCCTTGTCCGAGTCCCCGGATGTAGTCAACGGCCCCTTAAGCCCAGTCCTGCCTATGTCCCTGAGTTATCGAGACAATACCGTGCGCGTCTAAATTTTTGCTTAGCGGGCACGGGGGTCCCGCGTTTAGGGTTTGCGGGGGCTTAATCGCCAAGACGCCGCGTCAGCCCAGCCTGCTGCCCATCATACGATATGGAAATTGTTGGACGTCAGTTGCGTCAGGGCGGTGTTGTGCAGGGTAACGGAATTCGACGCATCGATCGCGACGGTCACGTCGGTCCCAACCTGAGCGGCGTGCGCAAGCACGTCCGCAAAGTTTGAAAACGCATTGTGGCTGAGCTGCACGACGTCGCTGTTGGCCTGGAAATCGGCAACGACCGCCTTGCCAATATTGCCTCCGAATACAAACGTATCCGCGCCTCCGTTACCGAACAGAACTTCATTCGTCGCAGAGTTGGCGATGAGGTCGTTGCCGGTTGTACCAAAAATCGCTTCGGTTGACCCGACGTGGCCGGCCGCATCCGTTGCTGTCACAATAAAATTATGCACTGTGTAAGAAAGGCCGCCCATCAGAACCGACCAAGCTCCGTTTGCGCCAGCCGTTGCATGGCCGAGCGCCGCTCCGGTATTGCCGTCAGAGATCGACACTGAGCTATTGGCCTGGGACGTTCCGGAGAGGACGCCCAAGCCGCGCATGAGCGCCGTGAAATTAGTCGCGCTTACCGCAATTGACGCATCAATAGCCACATCAGTTGCCGATGACGCTGGCCCTATATTGCCCGCAACGTCGATGTCTACGGCTGTCAGACTGTGCGAACCGTTGTTGAGTGCACCGGTAACGAAATTCCAGGAGCCGCCTGCGTCCGATGTCGTGCTGCCGAGCAGGGTGCCACTGTCGTAAACTTTGACCAGGCTGTTGGCTTCCGCTGTACCATTCAGGTCAACGTGGTTCATGTTGACGATCGCGTCGCTGATGATCGAGGGTGCGGTCGGCGCGAAAGTATCAATAGTGAGGTTGAGTGCCGCTGACGCAGCACCTGTATTGCCGGCAACATCGGTCGCAGTTGACGTGAAGTTATGGACGCCGTCATTGAGTGCTGTGGCGGTGTAACTCCACGCACCGGCGCCATCTGTTACCGTGCTGCCGAGCAGCGTGGCACCATCGAACACCTTGACAGTGCTGTTGGCTTCCGCCGTGCCGGTAAGGGTCGGGGTGCTGTCATTGGTGATGTGATCACCGAGGGTGCCGCTGTCAGTCGAGTACGAAGCAATGGTCGGACTGACCGGCGCCGTCGCATCAATTGTGATCGCCAAAGTGCCTGAAATTGAGCTCGTCGCGAGTGAATGTCCGCCGCTGGCAAGTCCAGCTGTTGCGGCAAAGTTATGAAGGCCATCGGCAAGAGCGGGAGTGAGGAAGCTCCAGGCGCCGCTGTTGTCCGCAGTGCTGGTCCCGAGCAGAGTACCTCCGTCAAAAACGTTGATCGTGGTGTTGGCATCTGCCGTTCCGGTCAGGGTCAGTGATTTATCGTTGGTGATGCCATCGCCGATCGTGCCGCTGTCAATCGAGAACGAAGTAATGGTCGGTGTGCCGGCAACTGCCACATTGATTGTCACGCCTGCAACCGCGGACGCAACGCCGGTGTTGCCGGCGACATCGGTCGCCGTTGCGGTGAAGTTATGGGTGCCGTTGATTAATCCAGCGGTGGTGTAGTTCCAGGCCCCTGTGCCATCGGCGGTGGCGCTGCCGAGCAGCGTGGCACCATCGAACACCTTGACGGTGCTGTTGGCTTCCGCCGTGCCGGTCAGGGCCACGTCATTGAGGTTGACGATCGCATTACTGGTGATCGCCGGGGCAACCGGGGCAGCCGTGTCGATGGTCACGCCCAGCGCGGCCGAGGCCACGCCGGTATTGCCGGCCGCATCGGTGGCCGTGGCGGTCAGGCTGTGGGCGCCATTGGCGAGCGCGGCGGTGGTGAAGGCCCAGGCCCCTGTCCCGCTCGCGAGCGCG
>DASXPQ010000450.1:0-3914 GCA_036493575.1 Pirellulales bacterium | reverse complement strand
ATTTCGTAGCCGTTTTCCAGCACGCGCAATTGTTCCAGGCTTTCCAACTGCTCCAGCGGCGTGCGCGGCAGCTTGGCTAGGTGCAGCAAAAAATCGCGGCGGTAGGCGTAGAGGCCAAGGTGTTGAAAAAAATGGGGCGGGTTGGCTGTTAGCAATTCGTCGCTCCACGTTCGGGCATGCGGAATGGCGGCGCGGCTGAAATACAGGGCCCGAAGGGCGGAAGGCGAAAGGCGGAAGGCGGAAGAATCGGATCGATCAATGGAAATCGACACCAGCACCACTTTCACACACGCTGGGTCGTGCAACTGCTCGTGGCGGCGGATTGGCGTGGCGATGGTGGCCATTTGGGCCGATGGATTTTCTTCCAGCAGCCGAATGACCATATCGATTGTTTCGCCGGAAAGCTCGGGCTCGTCCCCCTGCACGTTGACCAAAATATCGACATCGCCCAACTGCGGCACAATTTCGGCGATTCGGTCGGTTCCGCTGGCGCAGTTCGGGTCGGTCAGAAACGCGCGCCCACCAAAACCGCGTACGGCGGCGGCAAGTTCTTCGCCATCGGCAGCCACGCAAAGTCCGGCGGCCAAGCGTGCTTTGCCGGCGGCTTCATACGTGTGCTGCAACAGCGGCTTGCCGGTTTCGTTCAACAGCAGTTTTCGCGGCAGCCGCGTCGATGCCAACCGGGCGGGAATGACAATGAAGCTGGTTGATTTTGCCGTGTGGCCCGCGCCGTTGGCAATCGGTTGTTTAGGTGTCCGCTTCTCGCCGGTGTTGGAATTGGTGTTGAATGCGGCATTGGAAATCGTTTGCATATTGGCTCCTTCCGGTGGTGCGGTTTCCATCTCCTGTCTAACGAAAACTCGGGATTTTGGACAGTTCAGCGGGCAAACCGTGTGGTTTTGGCCTGAAAAACCGGCACCGCTCAATTTACCCCATCATTTTACCCCATCATTTTTCAGCGGCGGAAGTTACAATTTGGAAGCGGAATAAGGGGCTGCATCAAAACCGTCGGGAACTGTCCCGATTTTTCGAAGTCCGCGGAGAAAAATGGGACTGTCCCCTTCTCCGAGACGGTTTTGATGCAGCTTCTCAATCCGTTTAAAAATGCGCAGCCGGCGGCATTGCCCGGCTGGGGCAGTTTTGTGGAAAGTGGTTCGCCCAGAAGGAGTTTTGTTTCATGTGCGGTATTGTCGGATACGTTGGTCAAAACGAAGCGGTCGATTTTCTCATCGAAGGTCTCCATCGCCTTGAGTATCGCGGGTACGACAGTTCCGGCGTCGTCACCATTCAGCACGACGGCAATTTCGCGATAGTGAAAACCGCCGGCCGGATCGACCTGCTCGAAAAGAAGCTCGCCGAAACTCCGGCTCATGGGCGAATCGGCATCGGCCATACGCGCTGGGCCACCCATGGTGCGCCGAACGACGTGAACGCTCACCCCCACTTGGGCGGGCAGCAAGTGCTGGCCCTGGCCCACAATGGAGTAATCGAAAACTTCCGCGATCTGAAAGAGCAACTCGAAAGCGAAGGTTACATCTTCCGCAGCGCCACCGATACCGAAATTATCGCCCACCTCATCGCCAGTTGCCTGGAGAAGCAAACCGCAGGCGATTCGGCACAGGGAAACACCAGCGGCAATTCGCCGACGGATAAAAAACCATCAAACGGCTCGGCAACTCACTCCGCTGCGAAGGCCGCCGCTGCGCGGCATAAAAATTCCGCCACCGAGGCAGAACAGCGCCATGAACCGCTCGTTCGCGCCGTCCAAGATGCCCTCCGCCAACTGCGCGGCACTTATGGCTTGGCGATTTTGTTCCGCGAACATCCCGATGTCATTATCGCGGCTCGCTTGGGCAGCCCGTTGGTGGTCGGCGTGGGCGATGGCGAACATTTCGTCGCAAGCGATGCCTCGCCGCTGGTCGGGCACACCCAGCGCATTGTTTATTTGGCCGATCACGAATTAGCCGTGGTCACTGCCGATTCGCTCCGCGTCATCCATCGCGATCAAGGCCAGGTCAAGCACAATGTGCGGGCTTTGGAAACCGAAGCCAGCGATGTAGAGCTCGAAGGCTATCCGCATTACATGCTCAAAGAAATTTTCGAGCAGCCGGAAAGTTTGCAAAACGCCATGCGTGGCCGGCTCGATCGCGATGAAGCCACGGCCGTGTTCGGCGGCTTGAACTTGTCGCCGCAGCAGTTGCGGCAGGTGAACCGCTTGATTCTCACCGCCTGCGGCACCAGTTGGCATGCGGCCATGGTAGGCGAATACTTGATCGAAGAATTCGCCCGCATTCCGGTTGAAGTGGAATACGCCAGCGAACTCCGCTACCGCAATCCGCCGATCGATCGCGATACCCTGCTGTTCGCCATCACCCAAAGCGGCGAAACCGCCGACACCCTGGCGGCCCTGCGCGAAGTCAAACGCAAGGGCCATCCGACGCTGGCCATTTGCAACGTCGTCGGCAGCACGATCGCCCAAGAAGCCGATGGCGGCATATACCTGCACGCCGGGCCGGAAATTGGCGTCGCATCGACCAAGGCGTTTACTTCGCAATGCCTCACGCTGGCCATGCTTGGCCTGTATTTTGGCCGCATCCGCCACCTCAGCTACGGCGCTGGCATGCGGATCATCGAAAAAATGCAGGAACTGCCCGACAAAATCCGCCAGGCCTTGCAATGCAACGACACCGTCCGCCAAGTGGCCGCCAAGTACGCCCATTGCACCAACTTTTTGTACCTGGGCCGGCAGTACAATTTCCCCACCGCCTTGGAAGGGGCGCTGAAGCTCAAGGAAATCAGCTACATCCATGCCGAAGGTTATCCCTCCGCCGAAATGAAACACGGCCCCATCGCCCTGGTCGACGAACACACCCCCAGCGTGTTCGTCATTCCGCAGGGCCAGGTGTACGAAAAAGTGATGTCGAACCTCGAAGAAATCAAAGCCCGCGGCGGCCCCGTCATCGCCGTCATCTGCGAAGGAGATACTCGGGTCACCTCACTCGCCGACGACGTCATCAGCATCCCCAATGTCGAAGACTTTCTCCAACCCATCGTCAGCGCAATTCCCTTGCAACTGCTGGCCTACCACATTGCCGTGCTACGCGGGTGTGATGTTGATAAGCCGAGGAACTTGGCGAAGAGCGTGACGGTGGAGTAGAGGCGTTGATTTTGCCTCTCGGAGCTCTCTGAACCGTCGGGGACTGGCTCGTTTTGCGAAGTTTACGGAGCAAAATCTGCCTGTCCCCTTCCTCCGGGACGACATTGATTTATTCTACGGTCTCCCCTCGCCCCGTCTCGGGGAGAGGGGCCTTCCCCCATCTCCCGCATCCGTCCCCGCACTTCTTCGCGGATTCTCTCCAAGCAAGCATCCGCTTCGCGCAACACATCGTACCCAGCAATCCGCACCACCCGATAATCCTGCCGTTCCAAAACCTCATCGCGCACGCGATCGCGCTGCTTTCCCTTGGCAGTGAAGTGATCCGTCCCATCAATTTCCAAAACGAGTTTCAACTCGACGCAGCAAAAGTCGACCGTGTAAGGCGGAATCGGATACTCGCGGCGAAATTTCGCCTTGCAGATTTGGCGATTGCGGACCCATTGCCAAACCGTGCCGGCAAACTCATTGGCGGTGGCTCGCTCCGATTTGGCAAACTCAATCGCATCAGGCGATCTCGCGCGGCTTCGCTTCATATTACCCCTCACCCCCAACCCCTCTCCCCCGAGTACCGGGGGCGAGGGGAGACAGATTTTTTCGGTCGCTTGCCCCGACTCAATTTTTTATCCTACTCGCATCCGCACTCCTGCGTCACTCTTTTGTCTCCCCCGCTGCATCATTCTCCGATCTCCACTCCCCGCACCGCGTCATTCTGCTGTCTCCCCTCACCCCGCCGCCGGGCGCTACACATCATAATGTC
>DASXPQ010000449.1:0-2610 GCA_036493575.1 Pirellulales bacterium | reverse complement strand
CTCAAGCATTACATCGCCGTTTACAGACAGCCGATCCAGCAGCGGCGGCCAAGCTACATCCCAACGATGTGCGCCGCATAATCCGCGCATTGGAAGTCCATCAAATCACTGGCCAACCCATCAGCTCTTTGCAGCGTCAGTTCGATCAATCCCGTCCAGCCAGCCAATGCCGCGTGTTTGTGCTCGATTGGCCCCGTGACCAGCTCGACATCCACATCCGCCAGCGTGTCGATCAAATGTTTGACCACGGATTGGTCGACGAAGTTCGACGTCTCATTTCCTCCAATCCAGTGCTGTCAAATTCGCCGCTTAGCCGCACTGCCGGCCAGGCCGTTGGCTACAAAGAAGTGCTAGATTTTCTCAACGGCCAGCGCGATTTGCCCACAACCATCGAGCTTGTCAAGTTGCGAACCCGCCAGTTTGCCAAACGGCAACTCACTTGGTTCCGCAGCCTGAGCGAATGCCGCTGGGTCCCCGTGACGCAGCCGTTCAACTCGGAAACAATCGCACGTCAGATTTGCCAAATGGAAACACCCTCAAAATCGTAACACGCACCGCGTCAAACGAACCTTTCGCGAATCGGCCAGTCACCTTACAATGGTAGATTCCACTTTTTTATCAGTAAATTGAAGGAAACAGCCTTGTATCGCACGCACACCTGCGGTGAGCTTCGTGCCAGCCATGTTGGTCAAACCGTCACTTTGTGCGGCTGGGTCGACACCTATCGCGATCACCAAGGCGTCCTGTTCATCGACCTGCGCGATCGCTACGGCAAAGCTCAAGTGGTCGTGTCACCGGAAAGCGGCGTCGAAAACCTCGAGCTCGCCAAAACCATCCGCTGCGAATGGGTGCTACTAGTCACCGGCCGTATCGCCCGCCGGCCCGAAGGTGCCGCCAATCCAAAACTGGCGACCGGCGAAATCGAACTGCGCGTGGAAACGCTCACTATTCTGAACCGTACCGCCACGCCGCCGTTTCTACCCACGGCGGCCGATCTGCCCGGCGAAGATCTGCGTCTAAAATACCGCTTCCTCGATCTGCGCCGCCCGGAAATGCAGCGCATCTTGGAATTGCGGCACCGCATTGTCAAAGTAATGCGCGACTATTTCGACGAGCATGGTTTTCTTGATGTCGAAACACCTGTCCTCGGCCGCAGCACGCCGGAAGGGGCCCGCGATTATCTCGTCCCCAGTCGCATGCAACACGGTACCTTTTACGCCCTGCCGCAGTCCCCACAATTGTACAAGCAAATTCTGATGGTCGCCGGCTACGATCGTTATGTGCAGGTGGCCCGCTGTTTCCGCGATGAAGATCTCCGCGCCGACCGCCAGCCTGAATTCACTCAATTAGACATGGAAATGTCATTCGTCCAGGCTGACGATGTCATCGGCATCATCGATGGGCTGGTCGCTCGCCTGGCAAAACTAGTTTTAGGATTGGATGTCAAGCTGCCGCTCCCTCGCATGACCTATGACGAGGCCATGGAGCGTTTCGGTCACGACGCTCCCGACTTGCGCTTCGGACTGGAAATCATCGACATCACTGATTTGGCTCGCGAGGCCGAATTCCGCGTTTTCCGCGGCGCGGCCGATAGCGGCCAGCGGATACGCGGCATCAACGCCAAGGGTGCCGCGGCAAAATTCTCGCGCAAAGACATCGATGAGCTCACCACCTTCATTTGCCAAATATCCGGCGCAAAAGGTTTGGCGTGGTTCAAAGTCGAAGAAGCCGGCACTTTGGCCTCGCCCATCGCCAAGAATTTTACCCCGGCGCTGCTCTCGAAAATTGCCGACTGCATGCAAGCCGCCCCCGGCGATTTCTTACTGTTCGTCGCCGATTCCTTCGAGGTCTCCTGCAAAGCACTGCACAACTTGCGCAAGCGCCTGGGCGAGGAACTAAAACTATACGATCCCGCCGCCATGCACTTTTCTTGGATCGTCGAATTTCCCATGTTCGCCTGGGACGAAGAAGAAAAAACCTGGGCCGCCATGCACCACCCGTTCACCGCACCCCGGCCGCAAGACACCGCACTGTTAAAAACAGAGCCCGGCAAGTGTCGCGCCCAGGCATACGATTTGGTGATCAATGGTTCCGAGGCCGGCGGCGGCACCATCCGAATTCACGATCAGCAATTGCAGCAAGAAGTATTTGAACTGCTGGGAATCGATCGCGAAAAAGCCCGCGAGCGCTTCGGCTTTCTGCTCGATGCCCTCCAATTCGGCGCCCCGCCGCACGGCGGCATCGCCCTGGGAATAGATCGTTGGGTCATGCTCTTCGGCGGCTTGAACAACATCCGCGATTGCATTGCCTTCCCCAAAACACAAAAAGCTACCGATTTGATGACCGACGCCCCCAACACCGTCGATGCCAAGCAGCTCAAAGAGTTGGGCATTACAATTTCCAAATAGTCGGCCCTTTCAGTCCGCGAGCCGGCTAAGTCTCGAGGTGTCACAAAATCAAAAATCGGGCGGTTAGCTCAGTTGGTTAGAGCGCCTGGTTTACACCCAGGAGGTCACAGGTTCGAGTCCTGTACCGCCCATTAACACCTAACGGATGTACAGTAGGTTTTACGCAGTTTAACTCTGTTTCTCGATGATTTTGCAAATCGTG
>DASXPQ010000448.1:0-10137 GCA_036493575.1 Pirellulales bacterium | reverse complement strand
CCGTCGGGGGTACCGCAGTTTGAGGTCGGTAAGGGGCGGTAATAGTGCTCATTGTGAGTTGGCACTTGGAGGAGTTCTGGGCGACCTGGACTCAGGACCAGATTGCGTAGCGGACGACTGATCGGGAGGCGGCTGTGTAATTGAGGGGGGCGGCTGCGCTTCTTCCGTGCGAATCGGCGTTTGACCAGTGCCGAGCGATTTAATGAAGGCGATTAACTTAATTAAGTCTTCCTCATCGACCTGACTTTGAAACGTGGGCATGATCGGTTCCCAGCCCATCACTACCTTTGATTGCGGATTGAGAATTGATTCGCGAATGTAATTGTCGTCGGCTACTGCCGCTCCGCCGCCGCGCAGCGGTACCAGTTGACCATACAAATTCTCTAGCAGCGGCGCGCGGGCCTGGGCATTTGCCGAATGGCAGGTAATGCACTGCAATTTCAAAAACAGCTTGCGACCTTCCAGCGCCAGCGAACCTTCGGCACGCAAATTCAGCCACTCGTCGTAATCGGCCGGATTCATTACTTCGACCACGCCTTGCATGCCGGCATGATTCGTTCCGCAGTATTGTGCGCAGAACAAGTGATAGCGCCCGACGGCGGTGGGCGTAAACCAGGTGTACACATACCGCCCAGGCAGCACGTCAATTTTGGTTCGAAACGCAGGGACGAAGAAATCGTGAATCACATCTTCCGAAGTGAGCGTTAACTTAACCGGCTCTCCCAGCGGCACGTGCACTTCGTTGATTTCGCGCTGGCCTTGCGGATGTTGCACTTTCCACATCCACTGTTTACCGACGACATACAAATCGATCGCGTTTTTTGGCGGCTGAGCGAGCACGAAGTAAATTTGAGCGCCCCACACAAACATTACCAAAAAGATCAAGAACGGTATGGTGCTCCACAAAAGTTCTAATTTTGTCGAACCGGTAATGCGCGGCGTGCTTCGCTTCCCGGCCCGTTGCCGATAGCGAATCGAAAAGTACATAACCAATACAAATACGCCGATGGCCACGGTACCGGTAACGGCGAGCAGAAAGAAAAACAGCGAATCGACTCGCTGGGCGATCGCCGAAGCTTGTTCGGGAAATAAAGGGATTTGCGCAAACATTGATTATTGTTCAGCCGCGATTTGAGTCCGGGTTGTTTTCCAATCGCGGTACCACCCGCGTCCAATGAAAAAGAACAATGCCAACATGGTCACCACACCGGCTGAACGCACCAGCAGCATGGCCGAGGCGGTATACTTGCCGGTCGCGGGGTCGTAGTGGTAACACAGCAACAGTAGTTGATCGACCGGCGTGCCGATTTTCCCTGCCGACGATTCCACCAGTGCCAGCCTCAGGTCGCGGACCGGATATTCAATGCCAAAAAAGTAACGCGAAAGTTTGCCTTGCGGGGTAAGCACCATGATTCCGCTGCCGTGTGCATACTGGCCGGTCGCCGGATCGTACGCATAGCGAAACCCCACTGCGCGAGTAAGCTGATTTATGGCTTCCCGCTCGCCTGTCAAAAAATGCCAGCCATCTTCCGTTCCCGTTCGTGCATAGCTCTTGGCGTAGGTCGCCTTTTTTTGAGCAGCCAACTCGGGCGAATCTTGTGGATCGAAACTCACGGTCAACACTCGATACTGCCGATCCATGTCGAAATTGACCTGATGCAAACTATCCACTAATCCATTGAGTACTTCAGTGCAGAGCATTGGACAGCGATAATAAGCCAATACCAAGATGATTGGCTGTTGCGACTTGAAGTAATCGCCCAGGTGCACCGTTGCGCCGGTTTCATCGCGAAAGGTCAGCTCCGGCGGCACCTGCTCGTCCAGCCGCTGATCGATTCCCACCGCGTCGATAATGTTCGTGGGCGGTTCATCGCCTGCCTGGGCCAATACCAAAGAGGGTAAAAGCAGAAGCTGCCCCAACAATAGCGGCAGCGCCAACCACGGAAGACTTCTCAAAAATACCCTGCGAATGACACTATCGGTTTTCATCGGAAGCATTTCCTGGGTTACTTAACCGGAGACCGTCCAACTTGCGATCCGATCGATTGGGGGGCGGCGCCTTCAAGGTTGGTTGAATTGGAGCAGGTGAACCAACACTGGCTGGTAATCCCTGTTCGACAACTATTTTCATGGCTCGACGGATGGGGATTCGCACCGTCCGTTGGTCTTTGTTCACCCAGCCGTAGGTTTGTAATTGTTCCTGCTCAGTCTGTAGAACAGAAAGTTGTGTCGCGTTGCTTTGTTGCGCAGCGCTCATCATTTCGATGCCTTCCAAACGTGGTTCTGGCGGGAGCGTCAACCCCACGCCGGTTACAGACGTGTTGCTACGGAGGTCGGCTGGTTCCGTCAGCAGGCCGAATATCCAGCGGCTTACGATACAAGAACCGATGACAATTGCGCCCACGACAGCAGCGGAAAAAACAGTCCACGGCGCGTTGACATCGCGGTACTCGTGCCCAACGGCGGCATGAACGGCCGGTTCTTGAGGAGCGCCTGGAGAGTAAGCGGCGGTTTCGTGTTTACTCATGGCGCAACCTCCGGCAAATATTCAGCGAGATAGGGATCGCTGGTCGGCAAGAGCGATTGCCGCTTCAATTGCCAGATAAACAGCCACATCCAAATTCCACCCAGGGCCGCCAATGCTGCGAGATCGAGAAGCCAATAGAACGACATTCCGCCGGGGAATGCGGCTTCAACCCACCAATACAGGTCGACAAATCGCATCGCCAGCGCCAATAGCGCGATGCCGACCAGCCGCAGGGAGTTTTCCTTCACATCGCGTAACAGCAGCAGCAAAAAAGGAGCGGCAAATTGGAACAAGACCAGTGCGATAGCAATCCACTGCCAGCCGCCTTGGATGCGATGCAAATACCAGGGAATTTCTTCGGGCAAATTTTCCGCCCAAATAATCAAAAACTGCGAGAAGGACAGATAAGCCCACACCATGATAAACGCCAGCAGCAAATTTCCCAGGTCACGACGTTGTTGCGAATGAATAACGCCCGCCAAAGGCAGGTAATCTGCCAGAAGCATCGCTACCGCCACCGAAAAAGCCATTCCAGACAACACCTGGCCTGCGCCATACAGCGGCGGAAAGATGGTTGAAAACCAGCGGGGCTCTAACGACATAATCCAGTCGATTGAGGCAAACGTAATGGTTACGCCACAAAGTGCCAGTCCCGGCCCGCTAAGCGTGCTCGATCGCCGCGACAGATCTATAGCGAGTCCAACCCGATCTTGTTGACTGGACCAACGATTCAGCAGGAATGCCAGCAACGACCAGAGGCCCAAGTAAATTGCCGCACGAATTTCAAAAGCCTCGGGATTTAAGTATGCGGCTTTATGTGCCAGCTCCGGCGAATCAGCGACCACTTGCGGCTCTGTCCACACATAGAGCATGGGCAAGCCGGCGGCGACGAGCGGGAGAAACAGAATCGCCAACAGCGGCAGCGTGCCGGAGGAGGCCTCGAGAATTCGGCGCAATAACAGCCCCCAGGCGCCGCCGGTGAGGTATTGAATCATTAACAGAACCAACGAGCCCAGCGCAATTCCCAGCCAAAAATTCCAGGCCACCAGGTACGAGCGAAAGAAGTGCTCGGGGCTAAAGGCTGCGCCGATGGCGCAGGCGCCAATTCCCACACTGGAAACGATTAGTGCCCGGCGCTGAATGCGCGTCCAATTTACTTGCTCCATCGACGGATTATTTCCGATCATGGAATGGCTCCTAAGGTGCGGAGCGCTTCGTCTCGAATGTCGGTAGGTAGCGCATCGAATGGAGCCTGCTGGCTGAATTGCAATGTCCGGATAAAAGCGGCAATGGCCCAGCGATCGCGCGGCTCAACTTGCTCAGCATAATCGGCCATCGCGCCGTAACCATGAGTGGCCACTTCGAAGAAGTAGCCCAGGGGCACATCGCGCAATGGCACTTGAAATCCGCTACGAGCGAACTGGCGTGAATTGTCGCTAATGTATGAAGGCGGCCGCGTGAATCCGCGCCGCACCACAGTGCCGTCTCCGGCGCCGGTAGGACCGTGGCAGACTGCGCAGTAAATGGTGTAGCGCTGCTGCCCGCGTTCAAGAACCTCGACCGAAAGCGGAAACGGCAACTGCGTGGCGAATTCGTCAGGATTCAGCTGCGGCTGCGATGAGGCAGCCAGTTGTCTGTCTTCGCTGTTGGCATTTGCCATCATGGCCGTGCGCGGTACGGCGGCGGACTTGCGGCCAGTGAACATGGTCGAATTATCTTCAAGCGTGCCGTGCGGCACAGTGCCACTAACCAATGGGCGCGAAGCACGACCATCCGCAAAAAAACGGCTTGATTCGAGGGGCTGGTAACTAGGTTGGCTGCCCATTTTTTGTTCGCAGCCGGAAAGCAGGCAGGCAACGGCAAATAGCGCGCCGATAAATATCACAGGGAGTTCCCGGCCAGTAGCTTGCAGATCGCCGAGTTTTTTGTGCGACCAGGTAAGCATCATGGCGGCACCTCAAAAATTTCGCTTGGTTTCAGCCCGGCGAGAAATTTTCGCGTTTCGTCGAGTTCGAATTGCGGGTCGGCCGCTTCAATGCACAGAAAAAATCGGTCGCGGCTGGCGAGCGCGAATCGCGGAACGTTGAAGACAGGGTGGTACGGCATCGGCAAACGATTCAGGGCAAACAGTCCAATGATGGCAAACAAAGCGGCGCATAAAATCGTCAATTCGAAAGTTACTGGAATAAACGACGGCCAACTGTTCATTGGCCGCCCTCCGACATTGATCGGATAGTTAACTGCCGCGCACCAATACTGCAGGTAAAATCCGCCGACGCAGCCAAGGAGGCCGCCGATCAAAATTACCAGTGGTAGTCGCGTACGGTGGAAACCGAGCGCGGACGGCAAGCCTTCGACGGGGAACGGCGTGTAAGCATCCATTTTTTGATAGCCGGCTTCGCGCGCCGCTTGTGCTGCTGCGACCACTTCGCTCGGTTGTCCAAACTCGGCCAGCAAGCCGTAAATTGTCGATGGTTTTGTCATGTGCGGTCTTCGAGTTCTATTCCGCCGGTTCTGATAAATGTGGCATCGTGGCCCCCATTTCTTGCGCTTCGGGTACGAGCTCTCGCATTTCGGACATCGAAATCACCGGCAACAACCGTAGAAAAAGGAATAACAGCGCAAAGAAGAGTCCAATGGATCCTAGCAATGTGGCCCAATCCCAAAATGTCGGCGTGTACATGCCCCACGAGGACGGCAAAAAGTCGCGCTGCAAACTTGTGACGATAATGACAAACCGCTCCAGCCACATGCCCAGCAGTACCACAAGCGCCACGATGAACAGCGTGGGCACGTTATTCCGGGCTCGTTTCCACCATAAAATTTGTGGAACGACCACGTTGCAGGCAATCAAGAGCCAATAGCTCCAAGCATAGGACCCCGTCATGCGGTTGCTTTGCACAAAGATTTCGTATTTATTGCCGCTGTACCAGGCCATGAAGGCTTCGATGCCGTAGCCGTAGGCCACGATCAGGCCGGTGGCCAGCATCACCTTCGCCATGTTTTGTAGGTGGCGATCGGTAATGAAATCTTGCAGGTCGTAGAAATATCGCAGCGGAATAGCCAGTACCAGCACCATCGCAAAGCCAGAGTAGATGGCGCCAGCCACGAAATACGGCGGAAAAATGGTCGAGTGCCACCCGGGCAAATTCGCTATACAGAAATCGAAGCTCACCACCGTATGTACCGACACTACCAGCGGCGTCGCCAATCCGGCCAGGATAAGATAGGCCATCTCATGCCTTCGCCAGTGCCGCGCCGAGCCGCGCCAGCCCATTGCCATCACGCCATACACGATTTGCGCGAAGCGGTTGTGGGCTTTGTCGCGCAGTGTGGCCATATCGGGAATCATGCCCACGTACCAAAACAGCAGCGATACGGTAAAGTACGTCGACACAGCGAAACAATCCCACACCAAGGGGCTACGGAATTGTGGCCAAAGCTTCATGGTGTTGGGATAGGGTAGCAGCCAGTAGAAAAACCAGGGACGTCCCATGTGCAGCAGCGGGAACAAACCAGCGCAGGCGACAGCGAAGAGCGTCATGGCTTCGGCAAAGCGGTTAATCGAGGTGCGCCATTCTTGATGCAACAGCAGGAGGATTGCGGAAATTAATGTGCCGGCGTGCCCGATGCCGATCCACCAAACGAAATTGGTGATCGCAAAACCCCAGCCCACGGGAACGTTAATTCCCCAAATGCCGACGCCCACCAGCAGCAAATAACCCACGGCGTACAACAACAGAAGTACCAGCGAAAACGCGATCGCGAAACCGAACCACCAACCCCAAGGAGTGCGCCGCTGTAATACGATCGAACTAATTTTGTTGGTAACCGAGATGAACGTGTGGCCCGGTTCCAGCACCGCTGTTTCAGACCGAGCAGCAGATGACGGTGGATGTTTACGCGAATCGGCCATTAGTCTTCTAATTCAGGGTTAGGATTACGCACCGCTGCCAAGTAAGTAGTGCGAGGCCGGGTATTCAATTCGGCCAGCAGTCCGTAGTGCAAAGGCTCAGTTTTTAACGCAGCGACGCTACTGTTGGGATCGTTCATATCGCCGAACACAATTGCCTGTGCCGGGCAGGCCGCCTGACATGCCGTTTGAAGATCGTTGTCACGGATGGGCTGGCCCGTTTCCTCCGCGCCAATTTGTGCGGCTCGAATGCGCTGGACGCAGTAGGTGCATTTTTCCATTACTCCGCGGCTGCGCACCGTAACATTGGGATTGCGCCCCAGCTTGAGGCTTTCCGTTGTAAAATCGCTGTATTCCAAGAAATTAAATCGGCGAACTTTGTAAGGGCAATTGTTGGAACAGTAGCGCGTGCCCACGCACCGGTTGTAAACCATGTCGTTCAGCCCTTCCGTCGAGTGGACTGTTGCGCCGACGGGACAGACCAATTCGCACGGCGCGTTCTCGCAATGCATGCACGGCACAGGCTGAAAAAGAGTGGTCGGGTTGTCTGCTGCGCCGGTGTAATAGCGATCGATCCGAATCCAGTGCATTTCGCGGCCGCGCGTAACTTCAGTTTTGCCGACAACGGGAATGTTGTTTTCCGCCTGACAGGCTGCCGCGCAAGCATTACAACCAATGCAAGAAGTTAGATCGATGACCATGCCCCATTTGTTTTTGGGCGGCCCGTAATCGTAAGCCGGATACAGGGTGAGCGGATTCTGCTGCGGATTTGATTTAGAGGCGAGCCCGCCGTCTTCAGGGGATTTATTTTGATCTGGGCCCTTCGACATCGTCACGGGCATGGGTACCAGTTCGCGCTGAAAGCGGCGATGTTCTTCGTCCTCGTTTTCATCCAATACATTTGGGTTTTTCAGATATTGTTCGTAACTCACAGTGCGTACCGGATCACGGCCTTGCATCGAATGATGCATTTGCGTGCAGGCCAGAGTGTAATTTTCTTCAAGCTTGCGAATTTTCAAACCGCTTGCGAACCACGGCTCCGCAGACCTCCGCAATTGATAAGCATTAAATCCTGTGCCATTTCCGACGCGACCAGCGGCGGTTCGACCATAGCCAAGATGCAGAGTGACCGAATTATCGGCGTGCCCCGGTAGAATCCAGGCCGCAGCTCTCAGAGTGCGGCCGTTCAGTTCCAATTCGATTTGATCGACAATCGCCTGGCCATGCTCGCCGCCACTGACCCCAAAAGTTTGCGTGAGACCAAGCGTTTCGGCTAATTTCGGACTGACCAGGGCAGCATTGTCCCATGTCAACTTGCTGATGGGCTTCGGAAGTTCTTGCAGCCAGCCATTGTTGGCGAAGCGGCCGTCGTAAACGGTGGGGTCGGCCAGAAACGTAATTTCCAGTGCCACATCATCGTGGCTTGCAGTGTTTTGATCTTCGGCGCGGGGCCGTGGAAAATCGGCAGCCCAGTTTGAACGCAATCGCAGATTGGCAAGCGTTCGAAATGCGGAATCGGCAATCAGTCCGTCGTGAAGGGCGCGTTGCCACAATGCATCGAAATTGTCGGCAGCGGTCGTCTCAGGCCAATTGGCGCGCCAGTAGCCGCGAACGATTTCATAACCCGGACGCTCGGCGGGGTCGAACAAGCTCGACAGAAATTCATGCGCGCTGTGACCATTATAAAGAGGAGCAATGAGCGGCTGTTGAATGGAAACCGTGCCGTTATACGCCCGGCCATCGCTCCACGATTCCAAAAAATGCGATTGGGGAATGTGCCAGTCGCATAGTGCAGCAGTTTCATCATAATACAGTCCCAAATGTACGCGGACTGGCACCTTTGACAAGGCAAGGGCAAAGTCCAGATCGGCCGGGGAGTTGTAAACTGGATTGCCGCCGAGAATTAGCAGCATTTCTATCTCGCCAGTATTCATTTCGCGCACCAGCGCGGACAAATCTGCGGTTTGATCGGTCGGTTTAGATTCCACTGGCGCAATGTAGGAGATTGTGCGACCGACATTGCCCAAGGCATCGTTCATCGCATGGGCCAATGCATGCACGACTGCAGGTTGGCTTGCCCCGGCGATCACGATGCTCAAGCCACGGTGGGCCAGTAGATCTTTCGCTATGGCGGTAAGCCAGCGGCGGGTTTTATCTGCCGTAGGTTGATAATTCCCGATTGCAGAATTCGGCAGCCGCAATTCGTTGGATAATTCCGCTGCTAACGCGCGGGTGAACTGTTCGACATCGCTAGCGCGCGTTGGCAAGCGATGATCGGCCACTGCGCCCGTCACCGAGGGGCAGCATTCTACCACGTACAAGCGGTTCATCTGTCTGTTTTGCACTGTCGGGCGGCTTCGACTTGCTTCCCTTCCAAATTGAACCGCCGAACGGCGTCGGACCATAAAGTCGCGAGTGTATCGCAAATGGGCTGGCCCGGAATTCAGAAAATCAGCGTCGAGCGACAACACCACATCGGCGGCGGAGAAATCGTAGATGGGTTGCACTTGTTCGCCGAAAGCTAATAGTGCCCCCTGTTGCGCGCCACTGCTGTGAGCCGGCTCGTATTGGTACCAACGCGCCCGTGGGAACGCTTGTACCAAAGAACCGGAGTTACCCATTAACTGATCGGCCAAGGCGGGTGAGACAACCGTGTCGGTTATAATTCGTAAACCCCGGCCTTGATTCGACTTCAATTTTTCCAACGCCGCGCGCAGCGCCAGTTGGGCCGCACTCCAACTGCTGGGCAAACCCTGGTGAGTGATCGATTGCGAGCGATCGGGGTCATACAGCCCCAAAATCGCGGCTTGAGCAAAGGGATCGGCGGCGCCCAAGCTCGCCGGATGGTCGGGATTGCCTTCAATTTTAGTCGGACGTCCTTCGTGGCTTTTCACCAGTAACCCTGTAACCGCTCCGCCCAACGTCATCGCCGTGGCAAAGAACAACGGTTTGCCCAATACCATTTGTTCGGGTTGCTGAGTATACGGCATGATTTTCCCCACCGGCGGTTGCGGTGAGCAGCCGGCCAAACCGGAAAGCGCAAGCGAGGCGCCCATTAGCATGAGAAACTGACGGCGTGTAACCGGGTCGGTCCACTGTCCCGCCTGATCTGGAAACTCGCGTTCCAAGAACTCCTGAAGCTGAGACGAACCGGCCAACTCCTCGAGACTTCGCCAGAGTTGTCGACCGGGAGCCGATTCGGGACAGGCGAATTGATCTGCGGATGATTTGCTTTTGCAGTTGCTCATCTGTGGCACGTCGAGCAACTTGTTAGCTGCTCAGTCGATTTGATTTGGTAGTGCTCATATAGCTCGTTGGCCAGCTTGCCGCGATCAGACTGCGGCTCCCATGTGAGATTAAACACTTCGTCGCGCGGCCGCAGATGTGGCTTGGGATCGCGATGGCAATCGAGACACCAGCCCATCAGGAGTGATTTATCCTGATACGTAAACGGCATTTCGTCCACGCGCCCATGACACTCGACGCAGCCTATTCCTTTATTCACATGGATGCTGTGATCGAAATATGCGAATTGCGGCAAATTATGAATCCGCTCCCAGGGAATGGATTGGCCAGTACGATAACTAACTCGCACTGGTTCTAACGTTGCCGCGCCAACCCAAATTTCCTGGTGGCAATTCATGCAAATCTTCGTGGCTGGTATCCCAGCGAACGGCGAACTTTCCACCGACGTGTG
>DASXPQ010000447.1:0-7852 GCA_036493575.1 Pirellulales bacterium | reverse complement strand
AGAGGATGTACAGCGGCGCTTCGCTATCGAGCGGAGTGGCCGGGCAATCGGCGGAAGCGGCGGACACGAGTTCGTGCCACCAATGATCGCGGCCGGATTGCATATCGATGGGAATGCCGACCCGCCGCAGCACGATGCAGTGCTTAACGGTGGGCGATTTGGCCAGCGCCGCATCGACATTGGCTTTGAGCGGCAACTGTTGGCCGCGACGCCAGCCGGCATCGGCGGTGATAACCAGCTTTGCCTTGGCGTTGTTGTTGCGATCGGCAATGGCTTCGCTGGAAAAGCCGCCGAAGATGACCGAGTGGACCACGCCGATGCGAGCGCAGGCCAGCATGGCGATGGCCAGTTCCGGCGTCATGGGCATGTAAATCGAAGCAACGTCGCCGGTTTTCAGGCCGAGTTTTTTTAAAGCGTTAGCGAATTTACAAACTTCGTGGTGAAGCTCTTGATAGGTAAGCGTGCGCTGTTCGCCCGGTTCGCCTTCCCAAATGATGGCGGCTTTATTGCGAGTGGCGGAATTGAGATGGATGTCCAAACAGTTATACGAGGCGTTGGTTTTACCGCCGACGAACCATTGGGCAAACGGCTCGTTCCACTCCAAGACTTTGGTGTAGGGTTGGAACCAATGGAGTTCCTTCGCCAAGTGGCCCCAGAATTTTTCGATGTCGCCGGCGGCTTCGTTCCACAGCTTTTCGTACTCAGCGAGCGATTTAATGCGCGCTTTGGCGGCGAACTCCGGCGGTGGCGGAAAGAGCCGCGCCTCGTGCATGACGGTGTCGAGCTGGCCGGTCTGCTCGGATGCTGTTACCTGTGGCGCCATGGACGATTCGCTCCCCACGAAGAAATTAAGACTGCACCGCGACAAGAAGGGGATTTTAGGACGCTGAGCGCGGCGCTGTCAAACGGCGGTTATTTCAAAGTCACAGTTGGCGGGTCGTTGAAATCGGCGTCGAGGGTGGCGCACTGGTCGACGGTCATTTCGCCGGATTGAATCCAGAGACGGTAGCGGACGTCTAAGGGCAGCAGGGGATTCGGCAGATCGGCGACGAAGTAAGAACCGATGCGGCCATAAGCGCGTTCGCTGCCGCGCGACTCCTTGGGGTTTTTCTGGTTGTCGAGATAGGCCACGGTGTAGCGTTTGCCACCGACTAGAAAGCTCATGGCATCCCAAGGCATATTCAGGGTGCGGGGATCCTTGGTTTTAGCGTCCCAATTGCGAGATTCATCCCCTACGCCGGCTTTGTCTTCGTGTTCGGTGAGCGGGCCTTTGCCGTCGGGACGCAGGAAGTAGGTTTGCTTATTTGCCAGACTGTGGACATCTTCGCTGGCGCGAAAATGGAAACCGGAATGTTGCGGATCGCCGTCGAGATGGACCGGCGGCAGAACTGCGTTCAGCCGCGAGGCAAACTCAAGCAAGGTACCGCCGGGAATGTTGTAGACAGTGACTTCGCGCTGTTCCTTGGCAAAGTTTCGATTCGGTTCATTGCCGGTGGCGCCTTTTTCGAGCTTTGGATCGGCCATCCAGTTGATTTGGAGCAATTGGCGACCCAAAACCGGCCCGGCTTCGCTAGACAGAATTGCAATATGTTCCTGGAATGCGTTTGGGCAATGCCAAATGTCGCATTTTGTGCCGCTGCCATAGGTGACTTCACGGAAGCCATAGAACACGCCATGGTGATGCGGCCATAGGCCGCCGGGACCTTTGGTGAGCAGAATTTCGCCGGACGGATCGAAGACGTGATGATATGGTTTGAACGTTTCCATACGGGCATAGCTCGATGACTCATCGAGCGGATGATCCATGTAGCGGAGGACCGCGCGATTGCCGAATAGCAGGTCGTCATGGTCGCCCGGAGTATCGTGCCAGTGGAACAGTTGGCTGGGCTTGATTTCATCGGGCAAATCATTCAACAGCGTGGCAGTGAAATGGGCCGTTTGGCCAGCCTTCAAATCGGGCAGAATGAAATGGAGTTCGCGGGAAACAGCATCAACCTTCCCAACAGCGGATATGGCTAAGAGACTGGGGGCGGTCACCTGGCCGACTAGTGCGTGCCCAGCGTCGTCGCTTAATGTGGCAAAGGTGGCATTCCTATTTGCTTGATCGGCGACGATTTCCACCGTGGTAGGAGTTTGTGTTCGATCGTGATTACCCGCGGCCACTTGAAAGCTAATCGTTTGATCGGCACGGGCCGCTACGGCGAGCGACAGGGCGAGCAGCAAGGCATGTGGCATGCCAGCGACGGTCGTTTGCGAAGATCCACGAAGCAGCATGGTACAGCCTGCCTAGCCAAGGGGTTGGGGAGCGGCCGGCCACGATTTGCAGAGTTCTAAAGAAAGCCGCAGCGAAGAAAAGCAGTATAGCGGAGCGGACCTCAAACGACCAAATTGTGGCCTTGGGACTCCAACGCAATCTCTGGAAGCACGACGTGAGCCGATCCGGGAACGGCCGAACGAGAAAAGCGGCGCATGAGCCAGACGACAAGGCAATAGATAGGGAACGCTAGATTGCCGACCAGGAATAAGAGACCGACCGCATAACTGGCCATTCGAATCCTAAAGGACTTAGCAACCAGCGCCGGGGCATCGTCGAGGTAGTGGTAGATCGGACGTAATCCGAATGCGATTTCGAAGCTCTGGCGGATCGCTTTGGGCAGAAACAGGAACCGATGATCGTACTTATTGCGAATGAGTTCATTGTTGCCCCACTCCACACCGAACTCGGGACAAAAAGTCTCGGGGCGGTAATATTCTTGGGAGCGCGGGTCCATTTTGGCGAAATCGTGTTGGGGAGTTCCAAAGAAATCGTAATCGAACGATGCGCCTTTAAGATTGGCATCGCGGACTTCTAAAGACGACATATATTCGCCATTGGGTCGTTTGGCCAGTAGTGCGAATTCCGGATCGATCCAGACCCACTTCTTCAATTCCGGACAGTAAAAGGCACAGGTGGTATGGGCACAGGTGACCACCATGGCATCGACACCCACGACGTTGGCCAAAGCGACAAAAACTTGCGCATGATCGCTACAACAACCGCGGGGCTCCATGATGGTGGAAATCTTAAAGAGCAAATCTGCATAGTTTGAGTACATACTCGTGGGTTTTCCGTCGGCATCAACCGGAGAGCCATTTCGCGAGAAGCTGAGCGCGATCAGTTTTGCTTTCTCGACCGTTGATGGTGTTTGATCCAACTGCTGAAACAAATCATGATAGCGCACGGTATTGTTAAGAATTTCCTTCCATGTCGCACGTTCCTCGGGGGAATCGGTCAGAAATCCGTGCTTGAACAACTCAGCCGGCGGCGCTTCCAATTCGCTGCCCTGCGAGACAAATTTGGTTATCAGCGCATTGCGAATATCAATGAGAGCAATGCTCAGTTTGGTCCCTTCAATCTTTTGAAAGAGGACTATCAGCGCGGCAAAGTCCAGCGCAAGAAACAAGACGAATAAATATTGCAGAAAGCGTCGCACGTGTCTGTCCCGAAATGCTTTCGAATTGCCTCTTCCCTGACACGCCCCAAACCGTAATAGAAGTTTAGCTCGCGTGTTTATGAACTACAAGAACCTAGGCCGGGGGGGGATGTACCGAGTATGGTGACGAAGGGTAAACAGATGCTACTTTGCAGGTGCAACGACACGTGAGACAAAGCCCGCAACACTCTGGAAACAGTTCGAAAATATTGGCCAGAGTTAAGTGGAAGCGGCGCCGGCATTTCGAGAACGCCGTCGTCGGGATTAAGGATTAACCAGTGTTAAGGCTTCTAAGCCCACGACCAACATGATTGTGCGAGATTGCGCACTGCCCAAATGGAGGAGCTTACCATGAGACTTTTGTACGGTAGCGGACATTCGGTTTGGCGATTGTATTTTGCGGTAGCGGTGAGCCTGGCAATAAATTCCGTTTCGGTGCTTATGGCGGCCGACGAAACGGCTCCTGGGAGCGCGACTAAACAGAATTCGGCCACGACACCGGTTTTTCATTCTGGAACGACCGCGAAGCATGAAAAAATCAACGCGCGGGCCGAGCAGGGAGATGTTGATTTGATTTTTATCGGCGATTCGATCACCGAAGGCTGGGCCGGCCGGGGCAAGAGCGTGTGGGAAAAGTATTACGACAATCGTAAAGCGATGAACGCCGGCGTGGGGGGAGATCGCACACAACACGTGCTGTGGCGATTGGACAACGGCAACATCGAGGGCATTCATCCCAAGCTGGCGGTAATCATGATTGGCACGAACAACGTGGGGAGCAACACCCCGGAAGACGTTGCCGAGGGAATCAAAGCGATTGTGCAGAAGGTTCGCGAGAAGTTGCCGGAAACCAAAATCCTGTTGCTGGGCATTTTTCCCCGCGGACAGATACCGGAAATGACAGCTGATATAAGTGAAGAGGACCGTGCAAAGGCCGAAGCCAAATTGAAGGCGACGAAGTTTCAGCGTGAGCAGAATGCAAAGGCCAGCAAATTGGCATCGGAGGTGGCCGACAACAAGATGGTGTTCTATATGGATATTGGGCCAAAGTTTTTGGATGCGGAAGGCGTGCTGAGCAAAGACATTATGCCTGACTATTTGCATCCGAATGCCAAAGGCTATGAAATTTGGGCGGAGGCGATTGAGCCGAAGGTAGCCGAATTGCTGGGGGAGAAAAAATGAAGCGGGCACTGATCGCATTGATTTGTGCTGGATTGATGAGTGTGTTGGCGCTGTCCGCTGTTGGCGACCCAAAAGAAACGACAGACGTTGTTAAAGCCACTGGCACTTTGGAGCCAACAGAATGTATCGACGTGGTCCCGCAGGTTTCAGGGGCCCTTATTGGCCTGGGTGAGGAAGCTGATGTTGCCCATCGTGTTACTAAAGAGACGGTCCTTGCCAGGATTGACCCGGCACGTTACGAAATCCAGCTCGCCAAAGCAAAAGCCGGCATTGCAAAGGCAGAAGCGGGGGTGCGGCTCGCCAAGGCCAAGTTCGAGTTAGCAAAAGTGACGTTGCAGCAAGCGATGAAGAAACTCGCAGATGAAAAAGGGAGCGATGGATCTGAAGTGGAAATCGCTAAGGCGTTGCTGAACGTCGCTGAGGCAGAACTTGTTGAAGAAACCGCAGAAATGGCAATCGAAAAGATCGCCGTCGATCGGGCCGAATTGGATTTAGCTCATTGCACGGTCCATTCGCCAATCGACGACGGCGTCATTTTGGCCCGCCGCTGCGACATCGGGCAAATGGTAAGCCCGGAGTCAAATTCCCCTGCTATTTTTCTGATTGCGAGCGATTTAAAGAAGCTCCAACTTTGGTTGAACGTCGCCGAACGCGATATCAGCAAAGTGGCGGTAGGACAGCCTGTGAAGTTCGCCGTGGAGGCTTTTCCGGGCCAGATTTTTATTGGGAAGGTGGCGCAAATTCGACTCAATGCCTCGAGCGTTGAAAACCAAGTCTTTTATACAGTGGTCACGAACGTCGAAAATCCCGATGTGAAACTTCTTCCCTATCTAACAGCCAGCGCCGAAATCACTACAGCTAGGTATTTGAGCGGCCAATAGCTAATTGCCGTTCTGTTGTTTACACGCTCATTCCGGCGAGCCAGCCGGTGCTGAAGGCGGCTTGGAAATTGTAGCCGCCGATGGGGCCGTCAAGATCGAGGACTTCGCCGGCAAAATATAGGCCGGGAACCAATTTGCTTTGCAGGGTGCTGGAGTTGATTTCGTCCAGCGATACGCCGCCGGCGGTAACTTCGGCTTTGGCAAAGCCGCGCGTGCCGGTGACGGGAATTGGGAATTGTTTGAGGGAACGCACCAACGCCGTGCGGTTAGTGTTGCTCAGCTCGCCGGCTTTTTTATCGGCGGGAAGGCTTGCTTCGTGCAGCAGCAATTCGGCCAAGCGGCGCGGCAACAGGTCGGGGATCAGCGAGATGAGTTGTTTTTTGCCTTCGCGGACAGCCTGCTGGCGGAGTTGATCGTCGAGTTCGGCGGATTTGACGTTCGGCAAGAAATCGCATTCAAGCTGCAGCGATTGAGGCCGAGGATGACCGCTGACGTGGCGGCTGATGTCCAGCACCACCGGGCCGGAAAGACCAAAGTGCGTGAATAGCAGCGCGCCGCGGCGGGTATCAAGGATGAGAGGTTTTTGGTTGGAAGGATTTGAACTGGGCTCGAGGAGACGAATCGACACATCGGGAATAGTGAGACCGGAGAGTTCGCGGGCCCAGGGAGCCGACGTAGTGATGGGCACTAAGGCCGGCCGAGGTGGAACAATGGTGTGGCCGAATGTTGCTGCCCAGCGGTAGCCGTCGCCCGTGGTTCCGCCGCCGGGATACGATTGTCCGCCCGTGGTAATAATCACGCGGGGGGCGGCAATGGTTCGTGTTGATGTTGTCAGAACAAAGGAACCTTCAGCGGCGGGATCGGCGCTTCGCTGAAAATCTAGCAGTGATTCGTCCAGGGCGAGTCGGGCGCCGCTGCGGTGGAGGCGATTCAGAAAAGCCATTAGCACATCGGCGGCCTTATTGCTGACAGGAAAGATTTTTCCAGTCTCTTCGATTTTGGTGGGGACGCCTTCGGCTTCGACGAGCTCGACAAGTTCCTGCGGGCTGAGTGCCGCCAGCGCGGAGTGTAAAAACCGGCCAGGTGGGCCGTAGGCGGCGACAATGCCGCGAGCATCCGTGGCCTGAGTGAGATTGCAGCGAGTGCCGCCGGACATGAGGATTTTGACGCCGGGCTTGCGATTGCGCTCCAACAACAGCGTTTTCAGACCGCGGCTGGCAGCGCGTTCCGCAGCGACCAGACCGGCCGCCCCGGCGCCGATGACGACGACATCCCAATGATTGCTGGATTCGTCCGTAATGGCGATGCTCGCGAATAAGTTGGAGTTGAAGGGCTGGTTTTTATGATATGCTCAGAATTCCTGGATGGTAACGGGCGATTCGCAGGAGCCGCACTGCTATTTTGAAGGCGAGCCGATGAACAAGGTCGCGCAAGTTACAATTTTTTTCTGGATCATGAAGATCTGCGCGACCACGCTGGGGGAAACGGCCGGCGATTTGGTGTCGATGACTCTAAATGTTGGCTATGCGGTGAGCTCGATCATTTTGCTCAGCCTGTTCTTGATTTCTTTAATCGTCCAATTGACGACGAAGAATTTTCATCCGGTGCTGTATTGGACCGTGATTTTGACGACCAGCACGGCAGGCACCACGATGTCGGATTTCATGGACCGAACGCTGGGGCTGGGTTACGCCAAGGGCTCACTGATTTTAGTCGCTTGTTTGATCGTCGTGCTGGCGGCCTGGCGATTGAGCGAAAAATCACTGTCGGTCAGCAATATTCAAACGACTAAGGCGGAGCTTTTCTACTGGGTGGCCATTTTGTTTTCCAACACGCTGGGGACGGCCTTGGGAGACTTTTTAGCCGATGACTCGGGGTTGGGGTTTTTGGGAGGAGCCGCGCTGATTGGCGGGCTGATTGGGCTGGTGGCCATGCTTTACTTATTCACTCGAGCCAATCGCGTTGCGCTGTTCTGGATTGCCTTTGTACTGACTCGACCTTTTGGAGCGACCTTTGGTGATCTGTTGACAAAATCTAAGGAAAAAGGGGGCCTGGATTTTGGCACGATTGGTTCTTCTTTGGTGTTGGCTTCCTTGCTGGTTGCTTTCATCCTGTACACCAGCTGGATGCAGCCACTATCGCGAGAAGAGATTTCGCAGACCGAGCTGCAAAATGATTCGAAGGGCGGCCCGGGCTTCGATGGGGTTAATTTTTGATTGACCGCGCTCGCGGTCGGCAAAGATGATGGGCGTTTCGGCAAAGCGGGCGCCGCGGCGGCGGAGGAGCCAGAGAACTTCCTCCTGGAAGGAATAACCC